>DATATS010000025.1:0-6346 GCA_036268675.1 Pseudolabrys sp. | reverse complement strand
GCTTGCCGGCTGCGCGCACCAGCAGCAGACTTATTATGTGATCGATCCGCAGACCGGCCAGCCGGTGCCGGTTGTCTCACAAGCCCAACAGCAGCAGATGGCGCAACCGCCCGATGGCGAGCCGGGTGCGCGCGGGCTGTTTTCGCCTTCGCCGGCTTACGCGCAACAGTCTTACGCGCAGACACAATATGCGCAGCCATCCGCACCGCCGCAGTCGCGCGGCATCCAGGGACTGTTCTCGTCTTCGCCGGCCTATGCGCAGCAGGCTTACGCGCAGACACAATACGTACAGCCGCAATATCAACCGCAACCGCAACCGCAGCCCGCGCCGGGCGGCCGCGGTCTGTTCGGTTCATCGGGCGGTTTCTGGAGCAGCGCGCCGCAAGCGCCGCCGCCGCAGACTTACGTGCTACAATATCGTCCGCCGGTCGCCGCCGCGCCGCGATACGCTGCGCAACCGCAATATGCCGCCCCCCGTGCTTACGCCTACGCTCCGTCCAACCCCGGGCAAGCGCCTTACACGCTCGATAGCGGCGACAAGCTGCGCGTCGTGGTGTTCGGACAGCAAGGCATCAGTAATTCCTACATGGTGGACGCCGGCGGCAATATCAGCCTGCCGCTGGTCGGCTCCGTGCCGGCGCGCGGCTTCACCACGCAGCAGCTTTCACAGATGATCGCGGAACGGCTCAAGCAGGGCTATGTGCGCGACCCGCATGTGTCGGTCGAGATCGAGACCTACCGGCCGTTCTTCATCCTCGGCGAGGTCACCAATCCGGGGCAATATCCTTACGTCGCCAACATGACGGCGGAAACGGCGGTGGCGATCGCCGGCGGCTTTGCGCCGCGCGCCTACAAGAGCAAGGTCGAACTCACGCGCAACGCGACGGACCAGCGGCTGCATGCCGACGTGCCGCTCAACACGCCGCTGCGGCCCGGCGACACGATTGTCGTCAAGGAGCGGTGGTTCTGAGCAGCCCACCGTTCGTCCCCGCGCAAGCGGGGACCCGGGTCCTTTTATGAAAGCTGGATTCCCGCTTGCGCGGGAATGAGCGGCGAAAGAGAGCCCTCCTTACGACTTCATATGCTTGGCGAGGAATTCCTGCGTGCGGCTCCAGGCGAGATCGGCGGCGGCCTTGTTGTAGCTTGCGCGCTCGTCGCAATTAAAGCCGTGGGCTGCGCCCGGATAAACGTAGATTTCCGCCTGCGGCTGCTTCTTCTTGATCTCTTCGACCGTGCTGAGCGGAATGCCTTCGTCCTTTTCGCCGAAATGCATCTGCATCGGGCATTTCGGCTTCTCGTCGCCGAACTTGCCGATCATGCCGCCATAGTAAGACACCGCCGCCGCGAAACCAGGCAGCCGGCAGGCCGCGAGAAACGCCGCCGTGCCGCCCATGCAGAAGCCGACGATGCCGAGGGGGCCTGCGCCCTCGAGGTCGCCCTGCGCCGCCGCAATGTCGGCCATCATGTGGTCCCAGTTGAGGTTCCCCAGATAGCTGCGCGCCTTGGCGATCTCGTCGGGCGTGTATCCGCACTCGAAATCGCGCACGAAACGGTCGAACACCGCCGGCGCCACCGCCACATAGCCAAGCGCCGCGAGACGATCGCAGACCGTGCGCACGTGATGGTTGACGCCGAAAATTTCCTGAATCACCACCATGCCGCCTTTCGGCTTGCCTTGCGGATCGGCGCGATAGGCGCCGAGCGAATGTTTGTCGGTGGTGGTGAGTGTGAACTGCTTACCCAAGGAAGCCTCCCAGATTTTTTAATCGAACCGGATCAAACGCAAAGTCGCGCCCGGCTGGCTTTTAGCACAATGAATTGCCGGCAAACTAGCGGGCGTGCCCCGGCCGCTGAGCCGGGGCGTTCCAAGTTCCGGATTCGTGAAGGTCCCGGTTCTGCAGCGCGCCGCTACCGCGCTGCGCCCGGGACACAAGTCAGTCGAACGCCTGCGCCAGCAGTTCGTAAGAATGCTTGCGCGCTTCGTGGTCGAAAATCATGGTGGTGACCATCACTTCATCGGCTTGCGTCGCGGCGATCAGCGGTTCCAGCCGCGCCTTCACGCTCGCAAGCGAGCCGACCGACAATTTGGTGCGGTTCTGCGCGATGCGTTGCTTGTCGACGGGGGAATAATCGTAAGCCGCGGCGTCCTCCGGCGAGGCCAGCGGCTGATATTCGCCCTTGGCGCGCCGCACGATGTTGAGATCGACGGTTTTGGCCAAGCGGTCGGCTTCCTCATCCGTGTCGGCGCAGACCACATGCGTGCCGAGGATCGCATACGGTTTTGCGTGCGCGGACGAGGGGCGGAAATTGTCGCGGTAAAGCTTCATGGCCTCGGCGGCGTCGAAGGTCGCGAAGTGATGCGCAAAGGCAAAGGCGACGCCGATCTGCCCTGCAAGCTGCGCCGAATAATCCGACGAGCCGAGCAGATAGATCGGCGGCAGCGGCACGTCCGCCGGCATGGCGCGCACGTTGTGGAACGGATGGCCGGCCGGAAAGGCGCGCGTCTCCAGCAGCATCAGTTCATTGAAGCGGTCGAGGAAATCGTCCTCATCGGTGATGCCCTGACGTCTTCTCAGGGCATAGGACGTCGCCGGATCGGTGCCGGGCGCGCGTCCAAGCCCCAGATCGATGCGGCCTGGATAAAGCGCCTCCAGCACCTTGAAGCGCTCGGCCACCATCAGCGGCGCGTGGTTGGGCAGCATCACCCCGCCGGAGCCGACGCGCATGTTTTGCGTCACGGCGGCGATCTGCCCGATCATGATCTCGGGCGCGCAACTGGCGATGGCCGGCAGGTTGTGATGCTCGGCCACCCAATAGCGCCGATAGCCGAGACGGTCGGCGGTCTTCGCCAGATCGAGCGAATTGCGCAGCGCCTGCGCCGAGGGCGAACCGGCCGACACCGGCGAGAGGTCGAGGACGGAGAGCGGGATCATGCGATTATCTTACCATGGCGGGTGGGGCGGCTTCTCTCGCGCTTTGAACTGCGTATGATTATGTAAGGCGTCGGACAGGAATGGAAAGAGATCCCGCAATGGCCGCGTTGACCGAATGGAAAGTACCGCCGTCATCCCAGCCGCGCGCGGAGGATTACGGCTTCGACATTGAGCGCACGCTCGCCTCCGTCGTCGGCCTGCATTCGATCGTGCCAGGAGACGCTTTCACCGCCGACACGCTCGGCACCGAGCGCGCCGGCAACGGCGTGCTGATCGGCAAGGGCCTGGTGCTCACCATCGGCTACCTCATCACCGAGGCGCAGACCGTCTGGCTGCATCTCGGTGACGGCCGCGTGGTGGAAGGCCACGCGCTCGGTTTCGACCAGGAGACCGGCTTCGGCCTGGTGCAGGCGCTGGGGTCCATCGACGCGCCGGCGCTGCCGCTCGGCTCCTCCGCCGCGGCGCAAGTAGGCGAGCGCGTGGTGGTCGGCGGCGTCGGCGGGCGCACGCGCTCGCTTGCCGGCCGCATCGCCGCGCGGCAGCAATTCGCCGGCTACTGGGAATACGTGCTGGACGAGGCGATCTTCACGTTTCCCTGCCATCCCAATTGGGGCGGCACGGGGCTCATCAACCAGGCTGGCGAGTTGATCGGCATCGGCTCGTTGCAGCTTGAACGCGCGCGCGAGGGCAAGAACGAGCATCTCAACATGATCGTGCCGATCGATCTCCTGAAGCCGATCCTCGACGACATGCGTAAATTCGGCCGCGTCAACAAGCCGGTGCGGCCCTGGCTCGGGGTCTTTTCGACCGAAATCGAAGACAAGATCGTGATCGTCGGGATCGCCCCCAAGGGACCGGCCGCGCGCGCCGAACTCAAGACCGGCGACGTCATCGTGGCGGTCAAGGGCGAAAAGGTGACGACGCTTGCAGCGTTCTACCGCGCGGTCTGGCGGCTGGGGAACGCCGGGGCCGAAGTGCCGCTCACGCTTTACCGCGAAGGCGTCACGTTCGACGTTGTGGTGAATTCATCCGACCGCAGCAAGTTTCTCAAAAGCCCGCGGCTGCACTGAGCAATCGTTTCAACCGACTTTCGTAGGGCATGCGTATGGAACGCATGCCCAGGAATCGGGTTGCCCCTCGATGCGAACGAGACCATCTCAGTCCCATGACGTTATCGGCGCTTGAACGGACGTATGCGCGGGAACTGCCGCGCAAGGCCGCGGTCGTGGTTGTGGCCGCGCTGATCGGCGTGATGTTTGCCGGCAGCACGCTGCTCACGCCGCTTTACATTATCTACAAGCAGCGCTTCGGATTTTCCGGCATCACATTGACGCTGATCTATGCCGTGTATGTCGTCGGCAATCTGGCGGCGCTACTGGTGTTCGGCCGGCTATCCGACCAGATCGGCCGCCGCCGCGCGGCGCTGCCGGCGCTCGCGGTCGCCATCCTCAGCACGCTGATTTTCCTGCTCGCCGACGGGACCGCCGCGCTCTATTGGGCGCGCATGCTGAGCGGGCTCGGCGTCGGTGTTGCTGCCGGCACCGCCATGGCCTGGCTCGCCGAACTGGTCGGTGGCGACGACAAGGCGCGCGCCACCATGATCGCCACCGCCACGAATTTTCTCGGCCTTGGGCTCGGTCCGCTGGCGTCCGGCTTGCTGGCGCAATTCGCGCCCTGGCCGCTGCACCTGTCGTTCGTCGTTTATCTCGCCGTCGTCGTCGCGTTTGTCGTGCTGATCTGGCACACGCCGGAAACGGTCACGCATCGGCTGCGCGGATGGCGCAACGTCTCGCTCGCTCCGCGCGTCGGCGTGCCGCGCAAGATCCGCGTGCCATTCGTGGCGCCGGCGGTGACGGGCTTTGGTTCGATGGCGCTGATCGGCTTTTTCGCAGCACTCGCGCCCAGCGTCCTGGCGCAGGAACTGCACTATGCCAGCCACGCGGCGGCCGGTGCGCTGGTGTTCGAGTTGACGGCAATCAGCGCCATCGCGATCGTCGCAACGCATCGCCTGTCAAGCCGCGCCGCCATGCTGTGGGCGCTCGCGCTGATGATCCCGAGCGTCGCACTTTTGGTCGCCGCGCAGTTTCTGGTTTCGCTTGCCGTGATGATTGCCGCGACCGCGGTCTGCGCGCTGTCCGCCGGCCTCGGCTATCGCGGCGGTTTGCAGGTGGTCAATCGGATTGCGCCGGAAGACCGCCGCGCCGAGGTGGTGTCGAGCTTTTTCGTTTGCTGCTTCGTCGGAAATGCGCTGCCGGTGATCGGCGTCGGCGTCGTCTCGGCCTATTCGAGCCTGCCGCTGGCGAGTTCGACCTTTGCGGCGATGATCGCGCTGTTTGCGCTGGTGGCGCTGGTATTTGGCGCTAGGCACGCCGGGTAACCGCGCCGCTTGCGCTCAGGCCGGCGTCTCTTCGATTTTGTCGACGCGGTTGGGGTAAAACGCCAGATAACCGGCGATCTCTTTCATGGCCGGAAACGGCTGTTCGTAGGACCACACGGCGTCGTCGGCGGCGCGTCCATCCACCGAAATCGTGAAATAGCTGGCGTCGCCCTTGTAGGGGCAGTGGCTGGAATGGCTGGTGCCTTTCAGCAGGTCCATGTCGGCGTCGGCGCGCGGGATATAGAGTACAGGCGGATAGCTCGCTTCCGTCAGCGTCAGGGACCGCGTCGTGTCGGCAATCGTTTTGCCGGCAAACATCACGCGCACGCGTTTTTCGTTCGGCGCAATCGTAATCGGGTGATCGGGGCCGGGCAGTTTCATGGATCGGGCCTTTTGCAGGACAAGTTAGAGACAATAAAGCGTAAACGACACGACTTGCGCGCCCCATGTGGTAGCCGAAGCGCCAGTCTGCAACGTGGACTTGCGACAAATTGAACGATTGCTCTTAGTAAAATCACAGAACCTTTGGACTAGGTTTTCCGCCATCGCAACGGCGCCGGTAGTCCGCGTTCATGCTCGACAAGTCGACCGAAAAGATGATCCAGGGCCTCAATATCCTGATCGTCGACGGCAATCCGTTCATGCGCCGGCTCACGCGCACGATGCTGATGAACCTCGGCGCCAAATCGGTGATCGAGGCGGTCGACGGTCTGGCGGCGCTCGAATCGATCCGCACCTGCGACCCCGACGTGATGCTGCTCGACTGGGACATGCCGGTGCTCAACGGCATCGAGGTGATGCGCATCGTGCGCTCGCCCGGGGTATTCCCGCGGCCGAATTTACCGATCATCATGTTGAGCCATCGTGCCCAGCGCTCTTATGTGGTCGATGCGTTGCGCGCCGGCGTGCACGAATTCCTGCTCAAGCCGACTTCGGCCAATGCGTTGCGCGACCGGCTGATGGCGATCGTGATCAAGCCGCGGCCGATGATGAAGCTCGGCAAATATTATGTGCCGACGCCGCGCCGCATACCGCT
>DATATS010000024.1:0-7665 GCA_036268675.1 Pseudolabrys sp. | reverse complement strand
TCGCCGCCGATACCGGCCGCGCGCGAGGCCCAGGTGCCGCCGCCGTAGGGCGTGTTGTCGGTGTCGCCGGTGATGACGCGCACTTTGCCGATCGAAATGCCGAAAGATGTCGCGACGCATTGCGCAATGACGCTCTCGGTGCCCTGGCCCTGCTCGGTGACGCCGACCGCCACGCTGATATTGCCTTGCGCGTCGAGCTTCACGGTGGCGCCGTCCTGCGAGGTGATGCTCGCGCCGCCGACACCGTAGAAAGCGGCGGATGGATTGGTCACTTCGATAAAACTCGCAAAGCCGAGCCCGCGATAGATTCCCCGTTGGCGCAACTTCGCCTGTTCGGCGCGCAACCCGGCGTAGTTCATCATCGAATCGAGATGAGCGAGCGATTCGTGATGCGACAGTTTTTCGAATTTGAGGCCCACCGCCGAGGTGCACGGATAGGCGTCGTCGGCGATCAGGTTGCGTCGGCGGATTTCCAACGGATCCATGCCGATCCTGGCGGCGGCGAGCTCGACCAGCGCTTCCGTGACCGCGACGGCGATGGGATGGCCGACCGCGCGGTACTGGCACATCACGTTTTTATTCTGAAACACCACTTTCGCTTGCGCACGATAATTGCCGCAGGTGTAAGGGCCGCCGATCAGATTGACGATCTGGTTCGCCTCAATTCCGGAGGTGCGCGGATAAACGGAGTACGGGCCGATGCCGGTGAGGTCGTCGATCTCGAAGGCGGCGATCGTGCCGTCGTTCTTCACGCCGATTTTGGCCTTGATACGGTGATCGCGCGCGTGAATGTCGGTCACAAAACTCTCGATGCGGTCGGCGACGAACTTCACCGGCCGCTTGAGCAGCTTCGACAGTGCTACCGTCGCCATCTCGTCGGCGTAAGTATGCACCTTGATACCGAACGAGCCGCCGACGTCCTTGGTGACGACGCGCACCTGTTGTTCGACCAGATCGAGATGCTTGGCGAACAGGTTTTGCATCATGTGCGGGGCCTGCGTGCCCTGATAGACCGTCAGGCGCTGCTCGCCTTCGTTCCAGTCGGCGACGATGGCTCGTGGTTCGGTGGTGACGCCGGTGTGGCGGCCGAACATGAACGTCGTTTCGATCACGGCGTCCGATTCGGCGAAGGCCTTGTCGGGGCTGCCGACTTCCAGTTTGCGCTCGAAACAAAGATTGTCGCCGAGTTCCGGCTGGATCACCGGCGTCTCCGGTCGAAGCGCGGTTTCCGGATCGGTGACAGCGGGCAGCGGTTCGTATTTCACCTCGACCAGTTCGCAGGCGTCTTCGGCTTGCGCGCGCGTTTGCGCCACGACCGCGGCGACGGCTTCCCCTTGCCAGCAGGCGCGCTCGACGGCGATGGCGTGCTGCGGGGCGGATTTGAGGCCCTTGAGATGGGCGAGCACGCCGACCCAGGGTGTCATGACCTTGGCGAGTTCCGCGCCGGTGACGACCGCGATCGCACCGGGGGATTTCAGCGCGGCGTCGGATTTGATTGACTTGATGCGCGCATGCGCATGCGGCGAGCGCACGAAGGCGACGTGCGCCATGCGCGGCAGCGTGACATCGCTGACATATTGCCCGCGCCCCTGCGTGAGGCGCTGGAGATTGGGCCGCGGCACCGAACGGCCGATATAGGAGTTTGGCCGGTCGAGGACGCTCAGCCCCGGCGGGGAGTCGGGCGTGATTTTCATTTTCCTGCTCCCGCGCGCGCTTGCGCGACCGCTTCCACCGCATCGACGATGGCGTGATAGCCGGTGCAGCGGCAGTAATTACCGGAGAGATGCTCGCGGATTTCGTCGCGTGTCGGAACCCCGCCCCGCCTCAGAATGTCCTGCGCCGCGGCGATCATGCCGGGCGTGCAATACCCGCATTGCAGCGCATTGCGTTGCTCGAAGGCGGCTTGCAGATCGGCGATCTCGCCCGTGTCCGCCATTCCCTCAATGGTTTCGATCCTGGCGCCATCGCATTGCACCGCCAGGATCAGGCAGCCGCGCACAATCTCGCCGTCGACGCGCAGCGTGCAGGCGCCGCAGACGCCATGCTCGCAGCCGACGTGACTGCCGGTGAGGCCCAGATCCTCGCGCACGAAGTCGACCAGCGTCTTGCGCGCTTCAACGCGGCTCGTGACACGCTCGCCGTTGACGGTGAGGGAGATTTCGAGGGCATGATCGGTCATCCGCGTCCCTCCATCAACTGGGCCGCAACACGCCGCAGCAGGACGCCCGCGAGATGTTTTTTCACTTTGCCGGTTGCCTGCACGTCGTCATCCGGGTCGAGATCGAGCGCGGCCACGGCGGCCTCGACATCGCCTTTGGCCAGCGTGGCTTCCGATTTTTTGACGCGCACCGGCGTCGCGCCCACCCCGAAATAGGCCAGCCGAACGTCCTCGAGCGCCTCACCATCGGCGCGCGCGCAGGCCGCCAGACCGACAATCGCATAGTCACCGTGCCGGCGCGCCAGCTCCGCAAAGCCGACGCGCGTATTCTTGTCCGCCACCGGAATCCGCACCGCGACGATCATTTCTTGCGGGCGCAACGCAGTCTCGAATAATCCCTTAAAGAAGGCGTCGGCTTTCACCTTGCGTTTGCCCTTGGGTCCGGCGATCTCGATTTCGGCGTCGAGCGCCAGCAGGCAAGCCGGCAGTTCAGCCGCCGGATCGGCGGAGGCGATAGAGCCGCCAAAGGTGCCGCGATTTCTGATTGCGGGATGACCGATGTGCGGCATGGCACGCGCGACCAGCGGAGCGTGCCGGCTAATCAATTCTGACCGCTCGACCTGGACGTGGCGCGCGAGCGCGCCGATCTCGACGAATTTGCCCTTCTTTGCGATGCCGTCGAGACCCTTGATGCCGTTGATGTCGATCAGCAGCTCGGGCGCCGACAGCCGCATATTGAGCGTGGCGATCAGGCTTTGCCCGCCGGCGAGCAGGCGCGCGTCATCTTTGTGCTTGGCGAGCAGCGCGACCGCGTCCTTGATCGTGCGCGCCTTGGTGTAGGCGAATGGCGCCGGCTTCACACAATTCCTCCCTGCAGGCTTTCTTCTTATTGTGGCCGAGCCGGCATCACGCGTCCACCCACTCGCCGTGGCTGCCGCCGTCGCGTATAAGGCGCAACCGAAATCGAGGGAGGACGTTCATGGCGGGAGAGTTCACGGGCAAGGTTGTCGTCGTCACGGGCGGCAGCCGCGGCATCGGCCGGGCGATCGCGCTCGCCTTTGCGCGCGAGGGTGCGCAGACGGTGTTGGCGGCGGCGAATGCCGCCAATCTCGCCGAAGGCGCCAAGGTGGTGGGCGGGGCCGGTGGGCCCGAGCCGATGACCATTGCCGGTGACTTGCGCACGCTGGAAGCCTGCGAACAGCTCTTCAAACAAGTGAGCGATCGCTTCAATCGCTGCGACGTGCTGGTGAACAATGCCGGTGCAACGCGAGGTGGCAATTTCTTCGAATTGCCGGACGCTGCCTGGGCTGACGGTTTCGCGCTCAAGTTTCACGCCGCGGTGCGGCTGACCAAATTGTTCTGGCCGCAACTCAAGGCTTCGCACGGTAGCGTGATTAGCATCGTCGGCGGCGCCGCGCGCACGCCGGGACCGGAATTCCTCATCGGCGGCGCGGTCAACGCGGCCTCGGCGAATTTCGCCAAAGGTCTCACCGCTCTCGGCAACCGCGACGATGTCAACGTCAATGTCATTCATCCGGGCGTGACGCGGACCGACCGCAACGAGCAGCTCATGCAACAGTTCGCCAAGGCGCAGGGCAAAACGGTGGAGCAGGTGCGGGCGGAGGCGTTGAGCAAGAGCGGCCTGCGCCGCATCGCCGAGTCGGAGGATATTGCCGCGCTGGCGGTGTTTCTCTGCGGCAAAAGTGGCCGTCACATCCAAGGCACCGCGATCGACGTCAATGGCGGCAGTACGCCCGGGTACTACTGACCGACGATCCGCTTCACGATATCGATCGCGCGCCGCAACAGCGTCTGCGAGGCTTCCAGCGTACGGAATCCGGCATGCGACGTCAGCGTGACGTTCTGCAGTTTTGCCAGCGGATGATCGGCTTTGAGCGGCTCGTCGTGAAACACGTCGAGCCCGGCATGGCCGATATGGCCGCTTTGCAGCGCCGCGATGAGCGCGGGCTCGTCGGCGAGCGCGCCGCGCGCGGTGTTGACGAAAATCGCACCCGGCTTCATGCGGGCGATGCGCGCCTTGCTCAGGAAACCGCGCGTCTCGTCGCCGAGCGTCAGGTTCATCGACACCACGTCGGATTTCGCCAGCAGTTCGTCGATATCGACCAGCGGCACTTTGATGTCGGCGTGCTTTGTGCGGTTCCAGCCGATGACGTTCATGCCGAAACCGGCGCCAATGCGGGCGACCTCGCGGCCGATGCCGCCGAGCCCAATGACCCCAAGCGTCTTGTCCTTGAGCTGTACACCCTCGTGCGTGATCCATGCGCCGGATCGAATTTCCCGGTCCATGCGCGCGACGTCGCGCGCCGCAGCCACCATCAGCGCGATCGAGTGCTCGGCGACCGCCGTGTCGCCATAGCCCTTGATGATGTGGACCTTGATGCCGCGTCCTTCGATCTCGCCGACATCCATGTAGCTTGCCGGCCCGGTACCGAGGAACACGATGTGCTTGAGGTCCGGGCACTGCGCGACCAGTGGCGTCGGCATGTAGGAATGGTCGTCGATGGCGATGTCGTAGCCTTTGATGATGCGCGGAAGCTCCTCGCGCGCAAAAATTTCCATATTGACGTCGATCGGCGGATCGCCGGCGCGGTAGACGCTTTTCCACACCGGCGCGAGCTGATCGTTGCAGTCGAGGAAGACGGATTTCATGGCAGCGCTGACCTCGGCATTCGGTAATCGCGCATCATACCCGGTTTCGGCAATCCGCAACCACAGGCATGCCGGCTGCGCGGAAGTGCCGGGACCGGCTGTTGACTGCGGCGCTGGCGCGGCCTACATGCGTGGCTCACCTGAAAACCCCAATGAATTTGGCAGGCAAAACAATGCGCAGTAACGCATCGGCGGAAGCATGAGCGAGGCATCCAAGGCCGTCTGCATCATCGCTTGGCCGGCCGGCCATTCGCGTTCGCCGCTGATCCACAATTACTGGATCAAGCAGCACGGACTCGACGCCGAATACCGGCGCGAGGCTGTGCCGCCGGAAAAACTCACCGACTTCGTTACCCATCTGAGCGCTAACGGCTATATCGGCGCCAATGTCTCCGTGCCACACAAGGAAGCTGTGCTCAAGCTCACCGAACCGGACGAGCGCGCGCGCGCGGTCGGCGCGGCCAATTGCCTGCGGTACGACGGCGATACCTTGCGTTCGACCAATACTGACGTCGCGGGCTTTTTGTCCAACCTCGATGCAGCAACGCCCGGTTGGGACCGTGGGCTGGAAACCGCGATGGTGCTCGGCGCCGGCGGCGGCGCGCGCGCAGTCATATTCGGTCTGATCCAGCGCGACGTGAAACGCATTTACGTGATCAATCGCACGCGCGCGCGGGCCGAGGCGCTGCAAAAGAAATTCGGCGCACGGTTGCATGTTGCCGGCTGGGAGGAAATCACCGGTCTGTTGGGCGGTGTCGGCCTGCTGGTCAACACGACGACGCTCGGCATGGTTGGGCAGCCGCCGCTTGAGGTCAATCTGCGCTGTCCGGCGTCGCTGGTGGTGGCGGACCTTGTTTACGATCCGCTGGTCACCGGATTGCTGGCGACGGCGCGCGAGCGCGGCCTGCGTACGGCGGACGGCCTCGGCATGCTCCTGCATCAGGCGGTGCGCGGCTTCGAATTATGGTTCGGCATCCGCCCCGAGGTGACGCCGGAATTGCGCGCCTTGGTTGAGGACGACCTCATGAAGCACGCAAAACTGAAGGCCGAAGCCAAGAAGGCCTGAACGGTACGCAACCGAGGCCGCGGAATAAGAAGCAGGGCGAGGGGTTCTCCGCCTCATGAACCGGCGTGACGCTGGGAATTGAGCTGAGGAGGATAAAATGCGCATGCTGAATATGTCGCGCCGCGCACTTGTGGCGGCAGCGATTGGCCTTGCGGCCGTTTCGACGAGCGCGATCGCGCAACAGCCAGGCCGCATCCGCGCCGAAATCGTGAAGGCCGATGGTCCCATGCTGTCGATCAAGACGCGTGAGGGCGCCACGATGAACGTGAAGGTGGACGAGAGGGCGCGCGTGACGGCGCTGGTCAAGGCAACGCTTGCCGATATCAAGACCGATACCTTCATCGGTGTCGCCGGCATGCCGCAGGCCGACGGCAGCATCGTGGCGTTTTCGGTGCACATTTTCCTCCCCGCCCAGCGCGGCGTTGTGCCGGACCGGCATGGTCCGTGGGACGCCAGGCCCGGCAGCACCATGACCAATGCCTATGTCGAGAGCATGGTCGCGGCCAAGAACGGCGAGACGCTGACGGTGAAATACAAGGACGGCGAGAAGAAGATCGTGGTGACGCCGGCGACGGTCATCGCGGCGGCGGCGCCGGGCGACAAGAGCGAACTCAAGGCCGGCGCGCACATCGTCATTTTCGCTTCGGAGAAGCAGCCGGACGGTACCTTGCTGGCAAAAGTGATGTATGTCGGCCGCAACGTCGTGCCGGCGATGTGACGATCCGGACGTTCGCCGCGACGGGCCGGCCACGGAAAAAGTCAGGCCGGCCGCTCGGCAGTGCTGATTTCGACCTTCGATTGAAGCGTCTGATGCACCGGGCATTTGTCGGCGATCTCCATCAGCCGCCTGCGCTGGTCGGCATCGAGCGGGCCCTCCAGCGTGATGGCGCGGTCGATGTGATCGACCTTGCTCACTTTGGTCTCGCAATTCACGCAATCCTGGGTGTGAATCTTTTTTTCATGGTTGAGCCGCACCGAGACGTTCTCCAGCGGAATCTTCTTGAAGTCGGCATAAAGCCTGATGGTCATCGCGGTGCAGGCGCCGAGACCCGCCAATAGAAAATCGTAAGGGCCGGGACCGGAATCGAGCCCACCGAGCTTGACCGGTTCGTCGGCGAGCAGTCGATGTGGTCCGGTCAAAATCTCCTGCTGGAATTTTCCGCCATGCGTCTCGCGCACCAGCACGAGGCCGCTCTCGACTTCGGCCTCGGTCATGACCTCGGGCTGGTCGATATAGCGGTCGGCCCAGGCAGCGATGACGTTGGCAACGTAAACGGCGTCGCCCTTTTTGCTCAGGAGATGATCGGCGCCCGCGAGCGAAACGAAGCTTTTCGGATGCTTGGCCGCGCCGAAAATATGCGAGGCGTTATCGATGCCGACGGTGTCGTCGGTCGGCGAGTGAAACACCAGCAGCGCCTTGCGCAGGTTGGCGAGACATTCGTCGAGCTTTTTCCCGGCCACGTCGTCGAGAAATTCGCGCTTGATGCGGAACGGCCGTCCCGCGAGCTGTACATCGACTTCACCCTGTTCGCGTATTTTATCGACTTGATCCTTGAACAGCCCGATGACGTGGCTTGGATCGTAAGGCGCACCGATCGTGACGACGCAGCGCGCATCGGCAATGCGGTGCGAAGCCGCCAGCACGGCGCAACCGCCGAGGCTATGGCCAATCAGGATCGCCGGCGCGCCGTTCATTTTGCGCAAATGATCGGCGGCCGCGACCAGATCGTCGACGTTCGATGAGAAATGCGTATTGGCGAACTCGCCTTCG
>DATATS010000023.1:0-28920 GCA_036268675.1 Pseudolabrys sp. | reverse complement strand
CCAGTGGACGCTGTCGATCACGGTCAGCAGGGTTCGGCGGCCGGCATAGGCATTGTTGATGACGATGGTGGTGAGCACGAAGCCGAACCAGCAGAACGCGCCGGTGACAATGCCGGCATGCCAACTCCACAATCCGCTATGAGTGAGGATGCCATAGATCGTGACGCCCATGATCAGTTCGGCGATGAACGACAGGACGAAGGGCGCGCCCTTGGCCAAGCCCGACTTGCCGGCGTTTTCGGCCTTGAGCATTTCGGCGGTTTTGCCCTGCGCGGCGTTCCAGTGCTTGCAAAGCGTCGTGTAATAGACCGCGCCGAAAACCCACGCCGCCACTGCGCCGGCAAGAATGCTGAGAAAGTTCACATGGCCGCCCATTGATAGACTCCGACCTGGTTAGAGCCCGCCCATCTTGCACACGAATTTCCACTCCGCGTCGGTGATCGCCGGCAACGACAAACGCGACTGCTTGAGCAGTTGAATCCCGGCCAATTTCGGTTCGGCCTTGATGGCGGCGAGCGTCACTGGATTTTTGAGCGGCTCGACCGCCTTGACGTCGACGCAGACCCAGGGCGTGCCGGCTTCTGCCGTCGGATCGTGATGGGCCTCGCGGATCACTTCGACGATGCCGACGATCTCCTTGCCGACATTGGAATGATAGAAAAAGCCGCGCTCACCCTTTTTCATTTTCTGCATATTGAGTTTGGCGGTGTGATTGCGAATGCCGGTCCAGGCGGTGCCCTTCGGCCCGGCTTTCACCATCTGGTCCCACGACCAGGCCGTCGGTTCGGATTTCAGAAGCCAATAGGCCATCGCTCATCCCATCGTCTTGAAGATGTCTTGCGTCACCCGATAGCGCAGCGGCTGACCCCCTTGCCAGGCTTCGAATTCCTCAATGGCGCAATCGGCGAGGCGGACGACCTCGTGTCCCGTGGTGCCGCCGATATGCGGGCTGATGACGACGTTCGGCATCCGCCAGAGTTCGGACTCCGGCGGCGGCGGTTCGGGCGCGGTGACGTCGAGCAGCGCCGTCACGTCGGGCCGTTCCTTGAGCACCGCGATCATGTCGGCTTCCACGACCTGCGCTCCGCGTCCGGTGTTGATGAAGGTCGCGCCTTCGCGCAGACTTTCGAATAGCTTGCGGCCGAGCACGCCGCGCGTCGTCGGCAGATCAGGGATGTGATTGCTGACGATATAGGATTTGGCGAACAGCTCTTCGAGCGAGACCGGCGTCACGTCGAGTTCGGCCGCGCGTTCCGCCGTCAGAAACGGATCGTGCGCGATCACTTGAAGCGGATAATCGCGCAGCTTCTTGCGCAGCAGCGTGCCGATATAGCCGAGCCCGATCAGGCCGACGGTTTCGTTCATCACGCCGGGCCGCCAGTATTTCTTGGTGTCGAAACTCTTCAACTCGCGATATTGCCGCACGGTTCGGAAATAGCCGCGCAGACTGAGCAAAATCTGCGACAGGCACATTTCCGCCGGCGGGATGGCGTTGATCGCCCAGGCGCTCATTAGGATAATGCCGTTATCGATGAGGCTTGGCGCAAAGGCCTTCACATTGCCGGCGGCGTAAAACACCGCCTTCAGCTTCGGCAATTTTGCGCGCTGCGCGGCGGTGAAGTTCATCATCCCCCAGGTCGCGAAGATGACCTCGATGTCTGCAAGCTGCGCTGCATGCTCGTCGAAATTACCGGCGTGAACGACATGTGGGTAAAGATCGGTCAGCGCCGCGATGCGCTCGCGCCGGCCCTGCCCGAAAACCTCGCCTTCGATGTGCGAAGGGTGATTGTAGAACAACGCGGCCTTGGTCTTGCTCATGGACGTTTTATTCCTCGCGGATGGGGCGCGCCATGAGCGACTCGATTGCCGCATCGACGGTCATCCTGCCGGCCAGGATGGCGGCAACCGCCGCCGAAATCGGCATCTCGACTTTTTTCGCATGCGCCATTTCCAGCAGCACCGGCGCGGTGAAAACGCCTTCGGCGAGCTTCGCGCTATCCGGTTTTTGGCCTTTGCCGAGCGCGACGCCGCATGAAAAATTGCGCGACTGCGGGCTGGAGCACGTAAGAATGAGATCGCCCAGTCCGGACAGCCCGGTGAGCGTCTCCGGCCGCGCGCCGAAGGCCTTGCCGAAGCGCGTTAACTCAGCAAAGCCGCGCGTGGTGAGCGCTGCCGCGGCGCTGGCGCCGAGCCCGCGTCCGGTGACGATGCCCGCCGCAATCGCCAGCACATTCTTGGCGGCGCCGCCGATTTCAACGCCGCGCACGTCGCTCGAATGATAGGGACGGAACGTGGCCGAGGCGATGGCCTGCGCCAGTGTTTCCGCCAGTGCGCCGTTGCTCGCGGCAAGCGTCACGCCGGTGGGAAGCCCACGCGCAACATCGGCGGCAAAGCTTGGTCCCGACAGGATCGCCGGTACGGCCTTGGGCGCACATTCGCCGATGATGTCGGACATAAATTTGTGCGTGCCTGCTTCGATGCCCTTGGCACAGGCGATCACCGGCGTGCCCTCGGACATAGTCTGCGCCAGCGACTTGATCGTCGCGCGCACGGCTTGCGCCGGCACCACCAAGAGGATGGCGTCGACGCGCGCGGCTTCGGGGAGCGCGCGCGTGACCTTGATCGAGCTGTCGAGCTTCACGCCGGGCAGGTAGCGGCTTTCCCGTTTGGCCGCGAGATATTCGGCATTGGCCGCGTCGAATTCCCACAGCGTCACGTCGCGGCCGGCGCGCGCGCAGGTCAGCGCCAGCGCTGTGCCCCAGGCGCCGCCGCCCAGCACGGAGATTTTCTGGATGGTCATGTGCGGCGCCCGCTCATTTATACGCCGCCGTATTCTGCAGCTTGCCTTTCGCCGCGGCGATCTCATCGAGCGGCCAGCGCGCGCGCGGCGGCGCATCGAGCGTATCGCGGAAGCCCAGCGCCAGCCGTTCGCAGCCGGCCCAGGCGATCATGGCGCCGTTGTCGGTGCACAGTTCGGGCGGCGGCGCCACCAGCACGGTGCCCACTTCAAACGCCAGGCGGTGCAGCACCTTGCGGATCGCCTGATTGGCGGCGACGCCGCCGGCGGCAACCAGCGCGGTCGGCGCGCCGAATTGCGCCTTGAACAGGCGCAAACCCGTGCGCAGCCGGTCGAGCACGACTTCCACCACCGCCTGCTGGAACGACGCACACAAGTCAGCAACGTCCTGGTCGGCCAGCGGCGCGATCTTCTCGGCTTCGAGCCGCAGCGCGGTCTTTAACCCGGAGAGGGAAAAGTCGGCATCCTTGCGGCCGTGCATCGGCCTCGGCAGCGCGAAGCGCGCAGGATCGCCGCGCTCGGCTTCCTTTTCCACTTGCGGGCCGCCCGGATAACCGAGGCCGAGCAGCTTGGCGGTCTTGTCGAATGCCTCGCCGATAGCGTCGTCCTGCGTCGTGCCGAGCCGCACGTAATCGCCGACACCGCGCACCGCCACGACCTGCGTGTGGCCGCCCGAAGCAAGAAACAGGCAATAGGGGAACGGCGTGGCGTCGGTCAGGCGCGCGGTTAGGGCATGCGCCTCAAGATGATTGACCGCGATCAGCGGCTTGTTCTTGACCAGCGCAATCGCTTTCGCGGTCGTCAGTCCGACGATGACGCCGCCGATCAGCCCGGGACCGGCAGCGGCGGCGACGCCGTCGAGTGCGGCAAAATCGCAGCCAGCCTGGCTCATGGCCTTGCCGATGATCAGGTCGAGCGTCTCGACATGCGCGCGCGCAGCAATTTCGGGCACTACGCCGCCGAAAGCCGCGTGCTCGCTCACTTGACTCAGGATCACATTGGACAGGATTTTGCCGCGGCCGTCCTCGAAACGCTCCACCACCGCGGCGGCGGTTTCATCGCAGGTGGTCTCGATGCCGAGGATGAGCATTGGGGCTCCGGCTCTCCCTTTTCCCGGAAGGGTGAACTAAAAGGTGCCCTAGCATTGAGAGGCAATATGGCGCAATCCACCGCTTCCTTGCGCATCGGCACGCGCGGCAGCCCGCTGGCGCTGGTGCAGACGCGCATGGTCGCGGCGCGGCTGGCGGCAGCGCTCGGGATCGGCGTGGATGCGATCGAGATCAAGGTCATTCGCACCAGCGGCGACGCCATTCAGGATCGCCCGCTCGCCGACGAGGGCGGCAAGGGCCTTTTCACCAAGGAAATCGAGGATGCTCTTTTGCAGGGCGCGATCGATCTGGCGGTGCATTCGGCCAAGGATATGCCGACCATTTTGCCGAACGGCCTGATGCTCGCGGCCTGTCTGGAGCGCGAGGACGCGCGCGACGTGTTCATCACCGATAAGGTGAAATCGCTCGCCGAGCTGCCGCACGGTGCGACCTTGGGCACGACCTCGCCGCGCCGGCAGGCGATTGCCAAGTCGATGCGGCCCGATTTGCGCCTGCTGCCGTTGCGCGGCAATGTCGAGACGCGACTGCGCAAGCTCGACGACGGACAGGTCGACGCGACGATTTTGGCGCTGGCCGGATTGAAGCGGCTTGGCCTCGCGCAGCGCGCAACGAGAATCATGAGCGCGGAAGAATTCCTGCCCGCTGCCGGGCAGGGCGCCATCGGCATCGAGGTCCGCACGGACGATACACGCGTGCGCGATGCGCTTGCGCGCATCGACCATGCCGACACCTCAAGTGCTGTTGCCTGCGAGCGCGCGTTCCTCGCGGCGCTCGACGGGTCCTGCAAGACGCCCATTGCCGGACACGCGACGATTTCCGGCGACGCCATCCAGTTCCGCGGCCTGATCGCCAAAACGGACGGCAGCGCCATGCACGACTTTGCCGCCCACGGACATCGTAGCGATGCTTCCAAAATTGGCGGCGAAGCGGGCTACGCACTCAAGCGCATGGCCGGTCCGGGGTTTTTCGACTAGAGATTTTTCTAAATGCGAATCGCCGTCATCCGTCCGCAAGCCGACAGCGAACGCACCGCCTGCGCCTTGCGCGCGCGCGGGCACGACGTGCTGGTGTCGCCGCTGATGCGCGTCGAGACGGTCACGGCCGAACTATCCGGTGGCTGGGGCGCCGTCATCATCACCAGCGCCAACGCGCCCGGCGCTATCGCGGCCAATCCTGCGCGCGATGCGCTTATCAAACGGCCGCTGTTTGCGGTTGGCCGCCGCAGCGCCGACGCCGCGCGCGCCGCGGGCTTTGCCGATATCGCTTCGGCCGGCGGCGACGTGGAAGACCTGGTGCGGCTGGTCGTCGGACGCCGCGCCGACGCCACGGCACCGCTGCTTTATCTTGCCGGCGAAGAGCGCGCCGTCGATCTCGTCGGCGAACTCACCGCGCGCGGGTTGGCTGCGGAAATGCGCGTTGTCTATCGCGCGGTTACGGCGCCGTTTCCGCTGGAACTGATCGCCGCACTGACGGAGGGTGAGGTCGACGCGGTGCTGCATTTTTCGCGCCGTAGCGCCGAGAACTACATTGTCGGGGCCGCGCAAACCGGCATCGCCGGACCGGCGCTCAAGCCGCAGCATTTCTGCCTGTCGGCGCAGATCGCCGAGCCGCTCGCCGCCGCCGGGGCATCCCGCGTCACGATAGCGCGACATCCGAACGAGGCTGCGCTGATTGATCTCGTGGACGAACCGCAACGCGATTGAGATTGGCGCGTTCGCGCCATTTGCGTTATCCCCATGGAGGCAGGTGGGGAGATTCGTCGAGGTTCTGGCATGGCCGACAAGCGCGCGGCGCCCGAAGCACCGCAAGATAAACTCGATGGCGAGCACGATGACGCGCACAAAGGTCCGCGCCGCAAGAGGCGCGTGGCCCCCACCATCGATCTGACCGCGCAGGAAGTGAAGCCGGTGTCTCCCGATCCGCCGCCCCAAGCGGCGGCGGAACCCGCCGGCGACAGCCACGAGAAAGCCCCCACGCGAAAGAGCGCGAGCCTCAGCGGCCCGATCCTGGCGGGCGGCATTGCCGGCGCTAGCATCGCCGCGCTCATAGTGGCCACGCTCTGGTTCACGGGATTGCTGCCGGCGCACAATGGCGGGTCGGCCGGTTCGTCGGACCGTATCGTGAAACTCGAAGCGCAAGTGCATGCGCTGCAAATCCGTCCGGCCGCGACAGCCGACACCAAAACGATCGACGCACTGCGCCAGCGCCTGAACAGACTCGAGACTGACATTGCCGACCTGCCGCCGGGCGACAAGAACGTAGCGGAGCGGCTGACCGCCACCGATAACGCAATGAAAGCCCTCGGCGTCGCGCTGGCCGCACTCAACAAACGCAGCGACGATGCCGCGGCCAATGCCTCCAAAGCCCGCGATAGCGCCGATGCCGCTGCAAAGGCGGTCGCAGAATTGCGCGCTAGCGTGCAGACGCTCAAGAGCTCCGGCGCGGGAGCCGCGCCGGCCGAACTCGACGCTCTGCAAAAACGCATCGCGACGCTCGAACAATCCGCCAAGGCGGCGCACCAGGACATCGCCAAGGCCGCGACCTCGGACAAGGCCGCGCGGCTGGCGCTCAGCGCCGTGGCCTTGCGCGACGCGGTGGCGACCGGCGCGCCGTTCACGGCCGAACTTGCCGAGACGAAGTCGCTCGGCGCCGCCGCTAAATCGCTTGGCGCGCTCGACAGATTCGCAGACCACGGTTTGCCAACCGACAAGACGCTGGCGAACGAACTGCGCGCGTTGCTCCCGGACATGGTCAAGGTTGCCGGCGTACAGGCGCCAAGCGGCGGCTTCCTCGAACGGTTGCAGGCCAACGCCGGAAAATTAGTGCGCATCCGTCCGGTGGATGCGCCGCCCGGTGACAATGCCAGCGCGGTGCTGGCGCGTATCGAGATCGCGGCCGCCAAGGCCGATATCCCCACAGCCCTTGCCGATCTGGCGAAGCTGCCCGACGCCGTGCGGGCGCCGGCGAAAGACTGGATCGATAAGGCTACGACGCGCCAGGCCGCGCTCGATGCCGCCCGCCGGCTGGCGGCGCAGACGGGGCGCGCGCTTGGGCCGCGGACGGGAACGCAATGATCCGGGTCGTCTCGTTTCTCCTGGCGGTTACGGTCGTTGCCGCCGGTGCGGTCTGGGTTGCCGACCGGCCGGGCGATGTCGCGATCGTCTGGATGGGCTACCGGATCGAGACTTCGGTGACGGTCGCGGTGCTCGCCATCGCCGTCCTGGTGTTCGTCGCGGTGCTGCTGTGGAGTTTCGCGCGTGGCATTGTCCGGTCACCGGAACAGATCTCGCTGTTCTTTCGCCACCGCCGCGCCATGAAGGGCTATCTGGCGATTTCGCGCGGGTTGGTCGCCATCGGCGCCGGTGATCCGCATAACGCGCGGCGCTCGGCCGACGAGGCCGCAAAACTGTCGCCGGGCGATCCGCTCGCCCTGCTGCTCAGCGCACAATCGGCGCAGATGACCGGCGACCGCGAGGCTGCCGAGCGCGCGTTCCACGCCATGACGCGGCGCGACGACACCAAGCTGCTCGGCTTGCGCGGGCTTCATATCGAGGCCCAGCGTCGAGGCGACTCCCATGCGGCACGGCTTGCCGCCGAGGAAGCGGCCAAAGCGCAGCCCTCGCTCGCCTGGGCCGGGCAGGCCGTGCTCGATTATCGCTGCGCGGCCGCCGACTGGGCCGGCGCGCTTGAGGCGCTCGACGCCATGAAGGGCGCGCAGGACAAATCCGATTACCGCCGCAAGCGCGCGGTGCTGCTGACGGCGCGCGCGCTGGCGCTCGAAGACATTGATCGCGATGCCTCGCGCGCCGCGGTGCTGGAAGCCGTGAAGCTCGCACCCGATCTGGTGCCGGCTGCGGCGCTCGCCGGACGGCGGCTCGCCGAGGCAAACGAACAGCGCAAGGCGGCGAAAATCTTGGAAGCGGCCTGGAAGATCAACCCGCATCCCGACATCGCCGAGGCTTACGCGAACCTGCGCTTCGGCGACAGTGCGCGCGACCGTCTGACGCGCATGCAGAAACTGGCGGCGAAAGTGCCGGGCCAGATCGAAGGCGCCATTGCGGGCGCACGCGCCGCGCTCGACGCGCGCGAGTTTGGCGTCGCGCGCGCAGCGCTGGCGTCCGCCCTCGCGGCGCCGACGCGGCGGGTTGCGACACTGATGGCCGAGATCGAGGAGAGCGAGCACGGCGACACCGGCCGCGTGCGCGAATGGATGGGCCGCGCCATGCGCGCCTCCGGCGATCCGGTCTGGACTGCCGACGGCGTGGTGTCCGAGCGCTGGTTGCCGGTCTCGCCCAGCGGCCGGCTCGACGGTTACACGTGGAAAGTGCCGCTGGCAGAACTCGGCGTCACCCGGCCGGTGCTTGAAGTGGCGCCGCCCTCTGCGGCGATATCTGAAACGGCCGCGTCCGAACCGGATGTGAAGCCGGAGCCGGCGCAACCGGCGCTTCAGCAGGCCGAAGCCACCGCCAAGCCGCCGCGCGCATCTGTTGCCAAAGCCAAGCCGGTCGAACCGGTGATCCCACTGGTGCACGTGCCCGACGATCCCGGGCCGGACACAGGTCTCGATGGCGATCCGGTGCCGGAGCCGCCATCGCCGTCACCGCTGCGCGAAACCTGGCAGCGCATCATGCAGATGTTTCGCTAGGGTGTGCCCTGAAATCGCGGCATTGTATCGCTTGGCATTGTATCGCTTGGCGTTGCTTGCCAATGCAGGCCCGCACCGATAGTAGTGGCCGAATTCCGCCGGCGTAGCTCAGGGGTAGAGCATCCGCTTCGTAAGCGGGGGGTCGGGGGTTCAAATCCCTCCGCCGGCACCAACCTTCGCGGCTTCGATTGGCAAGCCAGCCTGGAAGTTCGAAGGTTGCCCGTCGTAGCTCCGCACGAGCGAAGACGGGCTCTTCATTTCACGCGCCGCTTGCTTTGCCGCCTTGCGGCCGATCCAAAGGCAGCCTGCGGTCCAGTCAAAACTACTTGAGATTCCTGCGGAATTTATGGAACAGTGGCATGGGGCCGAATTGCCACGACCCGCCTTGATGGAATAAAGCTGTCATTCCGCAACGCCAATGGCGTAGTAAGATACCAATAAAGGGCGTTCGGGCGCGTCGGTATTTCGCCTTGTAGAGTGTGTCATGGCCAAACCAGCAGTCATTCTCGTGGGTGCCGACAAGGGGGGCGTCGGCAAGACCACGATTGCCCGCACTTTGCTCGACTATTTCGGGGCGCATCAAACCCCGACCCGGGCCTTCGACACCGAATCGCCGCGGGGCACGCTCAAACGGTTCCATCCGGACACGACCGAGGTCGTGGACGTGACCTCCGTCCCCGACCAGATGAAGATTTTCGACACGCTGGGTAGCGCCGAGGCGCGGGTAACCGTGATCGACGTGCGCGCCGGTCTGCTGTCGCCCACGTTGCGCGCCTTGAACGATATCGGCTTCATCGAATCGGCCAAGAAAGGCCAGATCACCTTCGCGGTGTTCCACATTCTCGGGCCATCGATTGCCTCGCTGGACGAGATCGCAGAGACCTCGCAGTTCGTCGGCGACGCCAGCTACTATCTGGTGAAGAACCACATCAACGAAACTTCGTTTTTCGAATGGGATCCGGCGACCTACAATTCCTATTTCAAGAAGATCAAGGGCGCCGAGGAAATCACCGTCCCCAAACTGAACGAGATGGCGTGCGAGCAGGTGGAATTGGCGAGCGTGCCGTTTGTCACATTCGTCGCCAACAAGGGCCCGAAGGACGAAGCCGCCAATTATTCGTTCGTGCTGCGCGGCTATGTGCGCCACTGGCTCGGTAATGTCTGGAGCGAGTTCGACCGGGTCAAGCTGATCGACCTGATTTCGCCGAAGGCCGAAAGCAACGTCCGTCAAGTCGCCGGTTGAAGCGTCCGCATCCAGAAATAGTTTGAGAACTGAACTCTGGATTCCGGGTTTGCGGTGCAGGCGCCCGCGCCGCGGAGTGACAGACTGGTCGAGCGATGTCGTTCCGCAATTCCGTCACCATCGTTGCGTCGCCGCGCCCGCGCGTCGGCAAGACCATGCTCGCGCGGCTGTTGGTCGACTTTCATTTGCAGGAAGGCCGTTCGGTTGCCGGCTTTGACCTCAACACGGAAGAAGGAAAGCTGGCCGAGTTTTTGCCGGAGCATGTGATCCCGTCGGCTGTCGGCGAAATCAAGGGACAGATGGCCTTGTTCGACCGGCTGATCGCGGGCGACGACACCACCAAGATTGTCGATCTCGGTCACGAGTCGTTTGAATCGTTCTTCTCCGTGGCCGAGCGCATCGATTTTGCCGGCGAGGCGAGCAAACGCTCGATCGCGCCGGCGATCCTGTTCGTGCTCACGCCGGATCGGGCCTCGTCGGAGAGCTATCGAAGCCTGCGCAAGAGATTTCCGCAGGCGACGCTCGCGCCGGTGCACAACGAACTGCTCGGCAGCGCGCAGCACCGCGACAAATACGATTTGATCGGCAGCGGCGCGACCGTGGTGCATCTGCCGATGCTGGCGCCGGCCTTCCGGAGATATGTCGACAAGCCGCCGTTCTCGTTCGCGGATTCGCGCCTCGCGGCCACATTCGATGTGCCGATCGACGTGAACATCGAGCTGCAACGGTGGCTGCGGAAGGTCTATCTCGAGTTCCGGGAACTCGACTTGCGTGTGTTGCTGGCCGACCTCAAATCGTCGATCGGCCCGATTTAGATCGGGAGCCCGGTACCGTCGCATCCTTGCTGGCCCGGCCGCCTTCCAGCTTCTTTAAATCTTACGGTTCCGTGACATCCATCGTTCACCGGAACCATGCAAACCTCAGGAACCGAATTCAGGCTGGCGCGTTGCTTGGGCCAGACTTCCCGCGCGCGCGGTTCGCGCCAGAGAGGAGGCCCGCCATGTGGCTGCCACTGTTTACGATCGTCACGGCCATCGCGCTCGCCTGCGGCATCGCCGCGGTCGTGCTCGAATCCCACGAGGAGGCCCGCCCGTAGTCTGCGTTGCGTTAGGTTGCGTCATCGGTAGCGACGCATTCGGGCGGCCAGAAGGCCGCCCGTTTTTGTTGGGGGTTGATGGATTTGGTCCCGCGCATGGGCGATGGAACTCTGCAATAATCGCCGGGCATGCCGCCCCCCTTGCCGCCGCCCCTGCTGCTGTCGAGGCGCTTTGCGCCCCTGTTCTGGTGCCAGTTCTTCGCGGCGTTCAACGACAATTTTCTCAAAACCGCGCTGGTCTTCATCATCCTGTTCCGTGCCGGCGGCGCCAATGCCGACGCGCTGATCACGCTGGCGGGCGCGGTTTTCATCGCGCCCTATTTCTTCCTGTCGGGGCTCGGTGGCGAGATCGCCGATCGCTACGACAAGGCGCGGGTGGCGCAGGTCATCAAATTCGTCGAGATGTTCGTGGCCGGGCTCGCCTTCGTCGGCTACGCGCGCCAGTCGGTGCCGATCCTGTTTGTGGCGCTGGGCTGCTATGGCGTGCTGGGCTCGCTGTTCGGGCCGATCAAATACGGCATTCTGCCGGATCATCTGCGGCGCGAGGAATTGCCGGCCGGCAACGCGCTGGTCGAAGGCGCGACCTTCATCGCCATCCTGCTCGGAACGATTGTCGGCGGGTTGGCGGCGCGCGGCGGCGGCGCGGTCGCGTTCTTTGCCTTGCTGGTGCTCGGCTTCGCGCTCGCCTGCTGGGCGTCGAGCCTGCTGATTCCGGCGACCGGCGCCGGCGCGCCGGACCTGAAGGTGCGCGCCAATATCTTTGCCTCGACCGCCGCCATGATCCGCCACCTTCATGCCGATGCGCGGCTGTGGTGGGGCGCGCTAGTGACCAGCTGGTTCTGGCTGGTCGGCATCGTGGTGCTGTCGCTGTTGCCGCCGCTGATCAAGACGCTGATCGGCGGCAATGAAGACACCGTCACCGCGTTCCTCGCGCTGTTCTCGATCGCGGTCGGCATCGGCTCGGGGCTTGCCGCGCGCATTGCGCATGGGCGCATCGTCCTGCGCACGACGCTGGTGGGCGCCGTGCTGCTCGGCCTGTTCGCGCTCGATCTTGGCTGGGCGGCATTCGGGGCCGTCGCGGCGTCAGCGCCGCAATCGCCGGGTACGGTATTTTCCACCGCGCTTGGGATTCGCGTTGCAGTCGATCTCGCCGGCCTCGCGATTTCCGGCGGATTGTTCATCGTGCCGGCTTTCGCCGCCGTGCAGGCCTGGGCCGGAGTGGCCTATCGTGCGCGCACGATTGCAGCGGTGAATGTGCTCAACGCGGCCTTCATGACCGGCGCGACGGTGCTGGTGGCAATCCTGCAGAAATTCGGCGCGACACTGCCGATACTGTTTCTCGGCATCGGCGTGGCGACGCTCGGCGTTGCACTGGCGATCTGGAAGACGATGCCGAAACATTGACTGTCGTCACCCGCGAAGGCGGGGGATCCAGAAAGTCTGTTTATCGATTCTATCTTGGGTATTGAGTGTTGGATGCCCCGCCTTCGCGGCGCATGACGGCAGAGAAAATGCGGACAATCACTTCCGCATCTTGAGCACGCGGTCCACCATCTCGCCGGCAACGCCCAGGTAATTGGCCGGATCGACCAGTCTTTCGAGCGTCTTGCGGTCGGCGTGCTTGCCGATCTCCTTGTCCTCGGCGAGCAGATCGATAAGCGGGCGGCCGGTCTTCACCACCTCGCGGCAAATATCATAGACCGCGTCATGCGCCTTGTTGCGGCCCATCGCGGCGCCGAGCCCCATCATCACCGCTTCCGACATGATGAGGCCGTTGGTGATGTCGAGATTTTCGCGCATCTTCTTCTCGTTCACCTGCAGACCCTCGACCAGGAAGCGCGTCTGCGCCAGCGCTCCGGCCGACAGCATGAAAATGTCCGGCAGCGCGATCCATTCGATTTCCCAGGGACCGGTGGAGCGTTCGTGGTCTTCGACCTGCGCCTCAAGCAGCGCGGCCACCAGTTGCTTCACCATCGCGCTCTGCGCGGTGATGTAAACGCTCGAAATCGGATTGCGCTTCTGCGGCATCGTCGACGACGAGCCACGGCCGGCATGGAACGGCTCATAGACCTCTTCGACCTCCGTTTGCATCAGCAGCTTCACGTCGAAGGCAATTTTGGCGCAGGAGCCGGTGACAAGACCGAGGAAGCAGCCGGCTTCCGCGATGCAATCGCGCACCGTGTGCCACGAGATCGCCGGCTGGCCGAGCTTCAGTTCCTTCATCAGTTCGGCCTGCACCTTCAGGCCGTCCTTGCCGAGCGAAGAGAGCGTGCCGGCGGCGCCGCCGAATTCGCCGACCAGCAGCCGCGCGCGAAGTTCGGCGAGGCGCTGCTTGTGGCGCTCGAAACCGGCCAGCACGGTCGCCATCTTGTAGCCGAAGGTGATCGGCACAGCCTGTTGCAGATTGCTGCGGCCGGCCATCGGCGTGTCGCGGTATTTCTTGGCCAGCGCCGCGAGTGCATCGGCGATGGCGTCGATCTCCTTCTCGATAATGTCGAGCGCCTCGCGCATCTGCATCACCGTCGCGGTATCGGTGATGTCCTGCGTGGTGGCGCCCCAATGCGACCATTCGCCCAGGCCGTCCTTGCAGAGCTTCACGAGCTGCTGCACGACCGGCAGCACCGGGTAGCCGATGCGCTCGGTCGCCTCTTTCAGCTTGGCCATATCCATGAATTTTGCGTCGCAATGGCGCACGATTTCGGCTTCGGCCTCTTTCGGAATGATGCCGAGACGGCCTTGCGCGCGCGCCAGCGCCGCCTCGAAGTCGAGATATTTCTGCACGCGGTTTTCGTCCGACCACACCGCGCGCATCGCCTGCGTGGTGAAAATGTCGCGGAATACCGCGGAATCGAGGATCGTCGAGGGCATTCGAGGCTCCCGAAAGTTCAGGTGAGCAACGCTGTGCTAACCTAAGCGGGATGGCCGGGACAAGTGTCACGGCCGGGCCGGTCAAAGGCCGGTCCCGGTTGCCCGGCCATAAAGCCGTGAAAGTCATGGGAGGCCCGCTATGAACGTAAGAGCCCAACAGCCGCGTGATTTCACCCTCGAGCCGGTGCACCCGAAACCGGACCAGGCGCACTCCATGCCTTACGCGCCGGCGGTGCATATCGTGGGCGCCTGCGACCTGATGTTCCTGTCGGGCGCCACGTCGTCGCCGCTCTACCACAAGCATCCGCACGTTGATGAAGAGCATGTGCAACCACATGCGATTGAGGAACAGACCGCGCGGGCGATGGAGGCGATCAAGTCGATCCTGGATCATGCCGGCGCGAGCTGGCGCGACGTGGTGAAGGTGACGAAATATCTAACCGACTTTCGCGATGCCGACGCCATGCACGCGACCATGCACAAATATTTCGGCGACTGGAAACCGGCGAGCACGACCGTGTGCATCAACCAGTTGTCGTCGCCCGGCGCGCGCATCGAGCTCGACATGATCGTGGCAATGCCGAAGAAGGCTTGACGCTAGCGCAACTGCTCCGCCATCCAGTCCGCGCTCTGTGAACGCCAGCGGTAGGCGCGGTTGGTGGCGATGTGGTTGCCGTCGTCGATCATCATCAGCTCGACCGGGCCCTTGACCTCGCGCGCCAGCCGTTCGCTGTCGGCCGCCGGCACGATACGGTCGAGCCGTCCGTTCACGATGAACATCGGGCAGGTGATGTTCTGCGCGATGTCGACCAGCGACAACGTCATGGCATGCGCGCGCGCTTCGTCTTGCGTCTCGCAATGGCTGCGCACGCGGAATGCTTCGCGCGTCAATTCGGGCAGACCGTCCCAGGCCGCGCCCCAGTCGAACGGCCCGCCGAGCGAGATGCAGGCCTTGATGCGCTTGTCGAAGGCCGCGGCGCGCGGCGCGTAATAGCCGCCAAGGCTCACGCCCCACATGCCGATGCGCGAGGCGTCGAGGTCACGCCGGCCGTCGACGTAATCGAGTACCGAGCGGACCGGAATTTCATAGTCGCCGCGGATGGCGAAGTCGTATTGCGCCTCGCCCTGGCCGGGACCATCGAACATCAGCGTGGCGATGCCGCGTGCCAGAAACGGCGACTCGAAGGCATCGCCTTCCTCCTTCGTGGAATCAAGACCGACCGCCATCGCCATGACCGGCGGCCTGTCGTAGCCCGCGGGCTTGCGCAGGATGCCGGACAGCATCTTGCCTTCGAACGGGATACGCACGCGCTCGCCCGGCGGCTTGAGATAAGTCAGCGCCGCTTGCCGGCACTCCACCGCCTTCATGTGCGCGACTTTCATCTGCGGCACGTCGTTCACGAACAGGAAGGCCGCGAAGTGATAATAGACGCCGGCGCGTTGCAGGCACTCGCCGGCGGTGAGAAATTTGGCGCGCGCGAGCGCGTCGCGGCCGATCTTCTCGTGCACGGCCGCGCGGTCCGACCAGGCGCGGCACCAATCGTCATAACTCGCGAGCGAGCCGGTGACTTCCTCGAAATCCGTGAGGGTGACGCCGTTGGCGACAAAGCGCGCGCCCCAATGGGCAATCGCCGCGTTCACCCTGGGGTCAGATGACGGCATGGCTAGTTCCGCTCCTCGCGGCGATACCACGGCAGGAAGCGCCGCGTGCACCAGGCCACCAGAAGTTCGAAGCCGACGCCGAACGCGGCCAGCAGCAGCACGCCGACAAAGGCTTCGTTGTGGTGATAGACGCGCGAATTATAGAGAATGAAATAACCGAGTCCGCCGGACGAAATGAAGAATTCCGCCACCACCGCGCCGATCAGTGCGCGGCCGGCGGCCAGGCGAAAACCCGCCAGCAGATAAGGCATCGAGGCCGGCAGCACGATCTCGGCCAGGACGCTGAGCCGGCCGGCGCGGAAGGCGCGGGCGACTTCGAGATAATCGCGCGGCACCGAACGCGCGCCGTCGGCGACATTGACGATGATGGAAAAGATCGCGGCGAAGATGACGGTGGCGATGCGGGTCGCGCCGGAATAGCCGAACCAGAGCGAGAACAGCGGCAGCACGACGATCATCGGCACCGCGTAAAAGCCGTTGACGTAATGGCGGATCGCGCGCTCGACCGCCGGGCTGCGCCCCATCAGGAGACCGATCGCCGTGCCGAACACGAGTGCGATGGAAAGCCCCTCGGCCACCGCCGTCAGGGTGATCCTGGTGGCAGTGAGGAAGGCCGGATCGACGATGACGCGCGGGATCGCCAGCACGACCGTCGATGGTTTCGCGACGTAGGCGGGTGCAAACGCGCGCACCACGATTTCCCACGCCAGCAGAATCGTTATTCCGGTGACAAATCGGGGGATGAAGGCGCCGAGCAGCCGCCCGCCGCGCGGCGACACTTTGGGCGCGGCCGGCACTGGGATCGGGATGCCGATGGCGGATTCGGTCACAGCGTCACATTCTCCAGCGCGCGAAATGATTTTCGATGCGCAAGCCGAGCCGCATCAGTCCGACGCCGATCAGCCCGATCACCAGGATCGAGGCGAACACGCCGCCGGTGTCGAAATTCTGCGAGGCGCTCATGATGAGCTGGCCGAGGCCTGTGGAGCTTAAGAAAAATTCCGCCGCCACCATGCCGACCAGCGCGCGGCCGATCGCCTGGCGCACGCCGGTCATCGTGTAAGGCAGCGTGTAAGGCAACATCACCTCGCGCCACAGCGCCCATTCGCTCGAGCGGAAGGATTGCGCCACCTCGATCATTTCCGGCTTGATGCTGCGCGCGCCTTCCACCGTGTTGTAGAGCACCGGGAAAACCGCGAACAGGAAAACGACCAGCACCTTGGGCGCGAAGCCGAAGCCCATCATCGACAGGATGAACGGGATCAGCGCGACCAGCGGGGTGGCGTAGACGATCATGATATAGGGCTCGATGCCGACGCGTAACACGCGTACGCGCGCCAGCAGCAGGCCGAACGGGATACCGACGATGAGAGCCAACACGAATCCGGTCAGGAACAATTGGCCCGAATCGAGCAGTTCAGGGATGAATTCGCCGGCCGCGATCAACTGCCACAGCCGCACAACCGTTTCCGAGAACGGCACCATGAAGGCTGCGCTGGTGCTGCGGCCGGCGATCTCCCATATGGCGATGCCGGCCGCAATGCTGAGCCAGAACGGCATATGGCGGCGGAGATTGCTATTGAGCACGGATAGTCACCTGTTCGGAGAGCTGGATCCCCGCCTTCGCGGGGATGACCGCGCTTTGCTTGCGCAAAGCGTGGTCACTTCACCATCGCGTTGGCGTCCTTCCAGACGCTGGGGTCGACCAGATTGTCATAAGTCACCGGCTCCTTGCCGGGCTTGATGGCGCCGATTTTCTTCATCAGCTTGGCGGTCGCTTCAAGCTTGTTGCGCGGCAGTCCATCGTCCTTGGTGGCCCAAAAATCGATGGCGAGAAATTCCTTGAGCGCCGCCTTGGAGATTTCCTTGCTATGCCCGGTGACGGACGCGGCGTCCGCCACTGCGTCCGCGTTCTTGGGATCCTGCATGAAGCGCGCAGCGTCGATCAGACCGGCAACCGTGCGCACGATGGCGTCGCGTTTCTTGGCGAGATTGTCCTTGCGCGCCACCAGCATCAGATAGTGCGTGGTCGGATTGGTGTTCTTCATCGCCAGCAGCGTCGTCAATTTCTTGCCCTGCTGCTCGATTGCCGCAACATCGTCGAGATGCAGCACGCCGTAATGCAGCTTGCCCGCGATCATCGCTGGCGCCGTGTTTGAGCCGAGCGCGACTTGCTTGACGTCGGTGAGCTTCACCCCCGGGCAGCCGGTCAGCATGGCGCGCAGCGCCACCGAACGCGCGCCGCCGATCGAGTCGACCCCGACTTCCTGGCCGGCGACGTCCTTGCAGGTCTTGCCGGCATCGATCGTGCTAAGCACCCAGTCCGGGTTCGGCATGCCGTAGACCGCGACAAGCGGCACGCCGGCGTTTGAAATCTGGTTGATGACGGGCGGCGTCGGCGAAAAGGCCAGATCGATATCGCCGGCGATCACCGCGCGCGCGGCGGCTGTACCGTTGTCGAACGGTCGAATCTCGACGTCGGCGCCGTGTTTTTTGAAAAATCCCTGCTTCTGCGCGACATAGGCGATGGTCACCGAAAAGATCGGCGGAATGCCGGGCGTCGCAAGAACCAGCTTGGTGCCTTGGGCAGCGACTGGAGCAGCGGCGGCGGTCAAGAGCGCTGCGGCAAGCGCCGCCCCCGCCACGATATTGAGAAGTTTGCGCATCATTTTATCCTCCCATTGATATGCTTGTTTGTTTTTAAGTGCGTTCGAGCTGGAATTCGGCTTCGCGCGCCTCCCGCATCAGCGTGCCCCAGACCTGTTCGCGCAGTTCGGCGAAGCGCGGCTCGCGCAGCGTCGCGCGCGTGCGCGGGTGCGGCAGATCGATCGTGATGGTTTCATGGATGCTGGAGGGCCTGCCCTTGAGCACGATCACGCGATGACCGAGCAGAACGGCTTCTTCAATAGAGTGCGTGACGAAGATCATCGCGGTCGGCCGCTCTTGCCAGATGCGCAGCAGCTCGAATTGCAGAATCTCGCGCGTCTGGGCGTCGACCGCGGCGAACGGCTCGTCCATCAACAGCACGTTGGGCTCGATCGCGAGCGCGCGCGCCAGACCGCAGCGCTGCTGCATGCCGCCGGACATCTGATAGGGGAACGCCTTCTCGAAGCCGGCGAGGCCCACCATCTTGATGAACCCCGGCACCTTGCGCTCGATCTCGGCTCTCGCCGCGCCGGCCATGCGCAACCCATAAGCGACGTTGTCGAACACAGTCTTCCACGGAAACAGGCCGAAATGCTGGAACACCATGGCGACGCCGGCGATCGGCTTCTCGACGCGTTCGCGGCCGACCCAGATCTCGCCGGCATCCACCGGCAGCAGGCCGTCGATGCAGCGAAGCATCGTGGTTTTGCCGCAACCCGACGGCCCGACCACGGCGAGGATTTCGCGCTCGCCGACATCGAAGTCGATATTGCGGAACACTTCGAGCGCGCCGTAATGCTTGCCGAGGCCCTTGACGCGAATGCGCGGCTCGCTCGCGGTGGGGGCTGAGCGAATGGCGCTTGCTGGCAGATGTTGATTTGTCACTCGGCGGCCTGGCCTGTCGGTGTTGGCGAGATTTTGGCCCAATAATCCGCAGCCTGCTTGGAGCGCCTGAGTGCGTCTTCGGTCTCGAAGCCCGGCGCCATCGAGCCGACCTGACCCGCCAGCACTTGATGGTGCTCGATGTTCAAGGTGCGCAGCCAGCGCTGCTGACCCATGGTGATGGCGACGAAATATCCGATCTCGACCAGCTCGGCTTCGCTGAAATGTCTGTGCAGCCGGTCCCACAATGCGTCGCCGGCGGGCAAGTCCCAGGTGATGGCCTCGGCATAGGCGAGCGCCGCTTTCTGCCGGTCGTCGTAGCGCGGCGAACTTTCGAAATTGATCAAGTCCGAATAGTCGTCTTCCTTGAGGCCGGATTTGGCCGCCTTGATCGAGCGCTGATTGCCGCAGAACTCACACAACACCGAACGCGAAACATAGATACGGCATAGTTCCTTGATCTTGTGATCGGCGGCGCCGTTCTTGAACACATCGCGCCAGGTGTTGGCGAACGACCAGAATGCGGCGGGCACATGGGCGCGAATAGCCTGGCTCTCCGGCCGGGGCGTTCCCTCGCGGGCGCATCGCTCAAACTCCGCGACCATGGCCGGGTCCGTGACCGTCGCGGGATCGACATAGCTAATGCGAGGTTTTGGCATCGGCGATTTCTCCCAAGGGTCTTGTTTTTGGCGTGGCGGCTCGGCCGCGCGGGCCATGTTGCCGCAACCGCGCCGCACGGGCAACGCCGATTACGTCTTCGATAACCCTACCACGGGCTTGACGACATGTTCCCGACGGCTGCTGCGTCTTGCAAGCACCGGCATTTATGGGCATTCCGCCGGCGCCGCGGACGGCATGCTCAATCAACCGTTACCGGTTTCTGGTGCAGCCGACCGCTATTGTTAATGGCGGGCAAGGTTACTCTAAAGTTCACCGGGTTTCGCACACCGATCATAAACAATAGTCATTCAGGCGCTCTTCAGCATAGAGCCAATTGCGCCGATCGTTTTAGCAATTGAATACCGACTGGCCCCTAGTCTTGCGACCGAACAGACAAGATTTCGGTTGCGTCAAACGGGGCCAAAAAGCCGTGCGTGCCAGTACCATCGTCATGATCGGGTTTGCCGTCGTGTTCGGCCTGCTCGCCGTGTTCATCGCCCAGGTCTGGCTGAATAACCAGGCCGACATGCGGGCGAAGAATTTCAACGCGAACAAGAAGCCCGAGCTGACACAAACCATCGTGGTCGCCGCCAAGCCATTGCGCTTCGGCACCGAACTCAGCGCTGCGATGCTGCGTGAAGTGCCATGGCCCAAGCAGGCCGTGCCGGCCGGCGCCTTCGCCAAGATCGGCGATCTGCTCAACGGCGGACGCCGCGTTGTGCTAACCGCGATCGAGCCGAACGAGCCGGTGCTGGCGCTCAAGATCACCGGACCTGGCCAGCGTGCGACTTTGTCGGCACTGGTCAAGCAGGGCATGAAGGCGGTCACCATTCGCGTCAACGATGTGGAAGGCGTCGGCGGCTTCGTGCTGCCGGGTGACCGCGTCGATGTCGTGCTCACGCGCCAGATCGACAAGGGCTCGGCCACCACCGAGGTCGTGCTGCAGGATGCTCGCGTGCTGGCGGTCGATCAGATCGCCGACGAACGCGCCGCCAAGGCGGCGGTAGCAAAATCAGTGACGCTCGAAGTCAACACCGTCGCAGCGCAGAAAGTGTGGCTCGCTTCGTCGGTCGGCAATCTCTCGCTGCTGCTGCGCAAAGCGGGCGACACGAGCGATACCAAGACGCGCAAGATCACGCTCAAGGATCTGGGGACCAATGAGGTGATCGACGACAACAAGACACCGACCGCTACCGTGACGGTCACGCGCGCAGCGGCGAAGCAGGAATACACCGTGCCGGTCGAAGGCGGCCGGGTTGTTGGAAGCAATGGGGCTCTCGCTGAAACGGAGCAGAGGCAAGTTTCCCGGTAAGGCCGGGTTCAGAGTCGATCAGGGGTTGGGGAGTGTGTCGTGAACAACAATAATGATTTTGCCGCGGGCTTTGCCTGGCGGCGTATGGACAGGACCACGGGTGGCTGGCTGCGCGATCTCGCGATCGCCTGTGGGCTGGCGCTGGCGGCGTCACTGCTGGGCATGATCGGCGATGCTCATGCCGAGCGCGTCATCCAGATCAGCGGCAACACCCACACGGCGATGGTAACGGTCTCCATTGGCAAATCGCAGGACGTGCGCACCGGCGACAGCTTCGTCGACGTCATGGTCGGCGATCCGGAGGTTGCCGACGTCAATCCGCTGACTGATCACTCTCTCTCGATCCTCGGCAAGAAGATCGGCACCACCCGCGTGTCGGTCTATTCCGAGGGCAAGAAGCTGATCGGCATTTTCGACGTCGAAGTGACTTACGATATCACCCGGCTCATCAACGAGCTGCATCGCCGCTTCCCCGGCTCGGGCATCAAGGCCTCCACGGTGAACGGCCGCATCATGCTCACGGGCGAGGCCGCCGACGCCGCCACGCTGGACAAAGCCGTGACGATCGCCCGCCAGTTTGGCCCGGAAATCATCAATTCCGTGTCGGTCATGTCGCCGCAACAGGTGATGCTGGAGGTGCGCTTCGTCGAGATCGCGCGCACCGCCGGCCGTGAGCTGGGCGTGCAGTGGAACAGTTTCGGCAAGGTCAACGGCAATATCGGCAATAACGTAATGGCCTCCGGTCTGCCGATTTCGCAGGCGGCCGGCGTTACGGCCGCCGGCGTCCTCTCGGGGTCAAATCCATTCGGCTTTGTGCTTGCCAGTCTTACGAAAGGCAATATCTCGGCCGACGTTGCGCTCAACGCGCTGGAACAAAAGGGCGTCGCCCGCAGTCTTGCCGAGCCCAATCTGGTCGCGCTTTCCGGCGATACCGCGAGCTTTCTGGCCGGCGGCGAATATCCGATCCCGGTGGCCGGCTCACTCGGACAGATCACGGTCGACTACAAGAAGTACGGCGTCGGGCTTGCGTTCACGCCGACGGTGCTCGGCCACGGCTTGATCAATATGAAGATCCAGCCGGAGGTCAGCCAGATCGACACCGATCCCAGTCATTCCGTCTCGGTCGCCAGCGGCGTCTCGGTGCCTGCGCTGATCGTGCGGCGTGCGTCCACCACGGTCGAGCTGCGCGACGGGCAGAGCTTCGTGATCGGCGGGCTGCTGCAGTCGAATAACAGGCACAATATCGATCAACTGCCCTGGCTCGGCAGCGTGCCGGTGCTGGGGACGCTGTTCTCGTCGAAGTCGTTTCAGAACGACGAGACCGATCTGGTCATCGTCGTCACGCCGCATCTGGTGCAGCCGGAACGGCCCGGCGAGGTCCTGCGCACCCCGGCCGACGACACGCTGCCGGCGAACGACCCGGACTTCTTTCTGCTCGGCAAGTCAGAGATCACGCGAGCCCGAGCGAAGGCGTTGACGCCGCAATCTGCGCGCATCGCCGACGCCGAAGCCGCGCCCTTCACCGGTCATATGCTCGACATGCCGAAGGGGGCTTCCGATGCGGCCATTCAATAACGCGCTGCGCATGCTCGCGCTCGCGGCTGGTCTCGCGGCGTTGACGGGCTGTTCGGAATATCTCGATCGGCGCGACACCATCGTGCTCAACGGCGGCGACGCGGTCGCCAGCGACAAGGCGGCGCAAGTGATCGATCCCTGGCCGCGCGCCAGCGCCAACCGCGCCATCGCTTATGACGGGCAGGTGATGGATTCCGCGGTCGAGCGCTACCGCACCGGCCGGGTCTATCCGCCGCAGGGCACCGGCACCTCCAGCAGCTATCAGCCGAGCGCCGCGCCTGCCAACAACACCCCCGTCGGCCCGACGGTGACGGCGCCGGCCGCGCCGGTGAAATAAACGGGAATCGAGCGATGCGCATCGGCCGCAATTCCAGTTCGAACCGCACGCGCGTCATCGTGCTCACCGCCGATGCGGAATTCGACGGCGCGATGCGCGCGACGTTCGGCGCCAGCGGCGCGATCGATCTCATGGTGGTCTCAGGACATCTGGGCGAACAAGCCGAAGTGATGGATGTCGAGGGCGCGACGGTCCTGGTGGTCGATCTCGACGCCAAGCAGGACGAGCAGATGCAGGGCCTCGCCCGGCTGATGGCGCGCGTCGGCGCATGGCCGCCGGTGATCGCGGTGACGCAAGGCTTCGATGCGGCGGTCGCCCGCACGTTGATGCAGATGCGGGTCGCGGACTTTCTGGTCAAGCCGGTGGCGCCGATCGATCTGGTGCGCGCCTGCGCGCGCGTTGCCAAAGGCCCGGCCGGCGGTAGCGAACCGACCGAGTCGCAGATCTACACATTCCTGCCGGCCGTCGGCGGCGCCGGCGTGACCACGCTCGCGGTACAGACCGCCATGCTGCTGCTCAATTCGGGCGGCCCCCGCATCAAGCCGTCGACCTGCCTGGTGGATCTCGATTTCCAGCATGGCGCGGTGGCGGATTATCTCGACCTTGAGCCGCGCCTGAATCTGGCGGAGATCGAGCCGCGGCCGGATCGTCTCGACCGGCAACTGCTCGAAATCATGCTGTCCTATCACGCCTCCGGTCTGGCGGTGATCGCCGCGCCCAACCGCCCGGCGGAAATGCGCTCGTTCGATCCCGACGTGGTGACGCGGCTCCTCGATCTCGTCTCCACGAACTTCGAATACGTCGTGTTCGACATGCCGCGCACCTGGTTCTCCTGGACCGATAGCGTGCTGCTCGGCTCGAACAAATTGTTCATCGTCAGCGAAACCACCGTGCCCGGTTTGCGCCACGCCAAACAGCTGGTGGCGGCGATCAAGGAACGCCTGGGTGAGGGCCCGCAGCCACGGGTGATCGTCAACCGCTTTCAGCAGACGATGTTCTCGTCGGGCCTGCGGCTGAATGATTTGCGTCAGACATTGGGCGATGCGTTCGCCGCCGTCATCCCCAACGACTACAATCTGGTGCGCGAGGCGATCGACCGCGGCGTGCCGCTCGACGAGGTCAAGCCCGGCAACAAGATCACCGCGCAGATCAAGAAACTGGTGACCGAGGTGGCGCCGCCCAAGGCCGCAGCCGATGTCAGGTCGGCGCCGGCGATAAAAAAGCTCAATCTGTCAGCCGTGAAATAAGCGAGAGGACGCCCGCGATGCTCATCCTCTCCAACAATAACGGGTGGTAACAATGTCGGGCCGTTTCACAGCCCGGCGTGTCGCCGCGTCCGACTTGCCGGCGATCGACGAGGTATCGCACGCCGCGACCGAGGGCGTCGCCTGGACGGTGTTTCCGGAAAGCCCGCCGGAGCCGGCGCCTGCCGCGCATCAGTCCGCCAATCCGTTGCTGAGCGACAAGCTGCTCGACGCCAAGGTGCGCCTGCATCGCCGGCTGATCGAGGAAATCAACCTGTCGGCGCTGGAAAAGCTGTCGGAGGAGGAAATCCGCAAGCACGTCCAGCAACTGGTGACGCAATATGTGCTGGTCGAGCGGCTGGCGCTCAATACGCAGGAGCTTGAGGAGTTCGTCTCGGAAATTCTCGACGAGATGACGGGCCTGGGGCCGCTGGAGCCGCTGCTCAAGGATCCCAGCATCAGCGACATCCTGATCAACGGTCACGAATGTGTCTATGTCGAGCGCGCCGGCCTGCTCGAACCGCTGGCGGTGCGCTTCAAGGACGAGCAGCATCTGCTGCGCATCATCAATAAAATCGTTTCCGCGGTCGGCCGCCGGGTCGACGAATCGCATCCGCTTTGCGATGCGCGCCTGCTTGACGGCTCGCGCGTCAACGTGGCGGTGCGCCCGATCGGTGTGGACGGGCCGCTGGTCTCGATTCGTAAGTTTTCGAAGAAACCGCTCAACCTCAACAAGCTGGTCGACGTCGGCGCGCTGCGGCCGCCGATGGCCGATCTGCTGGCAGCGGCGGTGAAGGCGCGCATCACCACCATCATCTCCGGCGGCACCGGCTCGGGCAAGACGACCATGCTCAACGCGTTGTCCGCCTTCATCTCGGAAAGAGAACGCCTGATCACCATCGAAGACGCTGCCGAACTGCAGCTTCAGCAGCCGCACGTCGGCCGCATGGAAACGCGGCCGCCGAGCGTGGAAGGCAAAGGCGAAATCCGTCAGCGCGAATTGGTGAAGAACGCTCTGCGTATGCGCCCCGACCGCATCATCCTCGGTGAGTGCCGCGGCGAGGAAGCCTTCGACATGTTGCAGGCCATGAACACCGGCCATGAAGGCTCGATGGCCACCATCCACGCTAACACGCCGCGCGACGCCATTACGCGTCTGGAGCAGATGATCGGCATGGCCGGCCTGCCGATGACGGTGGCCTCAATCCGCGGCCAGATCGCCGGCGCCATCCAGTTGATCGTGCAGCTTTCGCGCCAGTCCGACGGCAAGCGCAAGGTCACTTCGATCGCGGAGGTCACCGGGCTCGAAGGCGACATCATCCAGATGCAGGAGATATTCAAATACGTGCGCACCGGCACGGCGGCCGACGGCAGCGTGCAGGGCCACTTCGTCGCCACCGGCGTACGGCCGCGCTTTCTCGCTCATCTGGTCAATCAGGGCGTCAAGCTGCCGGGCAGCTATTTCGATCCCTCGCAGCCGTTGTAAGCTTCCATGTTCGACTTCAATCCCGTTTATCTGTTCTACATACTGATCGGCGTCTCCGCCGCGATGTTCGCGGAAGGCGCTTATCTGCTGTTCTACAACAACGCTTCCTACCGCAAGAACATCAACCGTCGCCTCAAGGTGATGGAGGAAAAAACCGACCGCGAGAGCGTACTGGTGCAGTTGCGCCGGGAGCGCGGCCTGACATCGAACGGCGATTACCGGCTGCCGCTGACCAACCTCAATCAATTGGTGTTGCAGTCGGGCCTGACGATTGGCTTTCAGCGGCTGCTCATCATCATCGCCGTTGGCATGATCGTTACCTTTGGCGGCGCTATGATGTTCGACGGACGCGTGAGCGTCGCGATCATGGCCGCGATGTTCAGCGGCTTCGTGCTGCCCTTCATGGTGTTGAAGTTCCTGCGCGGGCGGCGGCAGAAAAAGTTCAGCGCGCAATTTCCCGATGGCATCGACATCATCGTGCGCAGCTTGCGTGCCGGCCATCCCGTCCCAATCGCCATCAACATGGTGGCGCGCGAATTGCCCGATCCGATCGGCAGCGAATTCGGCACGGTCACCGATGAAATCACCTATGGCGCGGATTTAGAGACTGCAATGCGCAATCTCTTTTTCCGCGTCGGCACCGACGACCTGCCGCTGTTCGTCACGGCGGTCGCGATTCAGGGGTCGACCGGCGGCAACCTCGGCGAAATCCTGCAAAACCTCTCGGCGGTGATCCGCCAGCGCTTCAAGATGCGCCGCAAGATTCGCGCGCTGGCGGCGGAAGGCCGCGCCTCGGCGCTGATCCTGTCGTCACTGCCGATCGGCATGTTCGGGGTGATCATATTTCTGGTGCCGACGTTTTACGCCAGCGTCTGGGATCAGAGCCTGACCAAGATCGTGCTGGCGTTGGCGGGATGCTGGATGGGCATCGGCAATTTCATCATGTACCGGCTCGTGAACTTCAAGGTCTGACGGATGCACGCGATTTCCGCAACGCTCGGCAGCCTGTTCCGCGACAACGCCAATATGATGCTGGCCGCGATGGTGTTCCTTGCCGCCGGCACCATGGCGTTCTCGGTCATGGCGTTCGTGCGCGTGCGCGGCTCCGTCAAGCGGCGCACGGCGCGCATCATGGATGACGGCGAACGGCAGGCGAGCGCCTCGCGCTCGTTGCGCTATTCGAGCATCAAGGCCGTCACGCAGTTGATCGAATACACCACCAAGCACTACTCCGCGACCAACGACGAGAACATGAAGGTGCTGCGCAAGCGACTCATCCAGGCCGGCGTCTACGATCCGCGCGCGGTGGCCTTTTTCTTTATTGCGCGCACCGCGCTCGCGGTCGGCCTCGCCGCGATCCTGTTCGTGATGATACCCGTGGTGACAGGCCACCGCGGCTCGTTCTTCTGGCTGATGGTCATCGTCGGCGGCATCGCCGGTTATGTCGGCCCCAGCATGTATGTCGACCGGCGTATCGCCAAGCGCCGGGTCGAGCATCGCTCGGGTTTTCCTGATTTCATGGATCTGCTTGTCGTGTGCGCGGATTCGGGTCTGTCGATGGAAGCATCGCTTGAGCGGATCAGCCGCGAACTCGGCGACAGCTATCCTTCCCTCACGGCCAACATTCATATGACCAATCTCGAAATCCGCGCCGGCAAGACCCTGCGGGATGCGCTCGAGCGTTTCGCCCACCGGCTGGCGCTCGATGAGGCGCGCGCCTTCGTGACGCTGATCAATCAGTCGCTCGATCTCGGCTCCAGCATCACCGATGCCTTGCGCGTCTATAGCGACGACATGCGCCACAAGCGGCTCTCATCGGCCGAGGAAAAGGCTTACGCGCTGCCGGCTAAACTCTCGATACCGATGATGGTCTGCATTTTCCCGGTGCTGTTTGTGGTCATTCTGCTGCCGGTTTTCGTGAAGCTGCATACCGGGCATTATTTCTGAGCCTGGTGCGCGGACGTTTGCAGCGCCGCACAAGGTGAAGAATTTCTTAACCAACCTCATCTAGCCTGATGCGGCCCGGTCGCGGGCGCGCCCGTCAGGTCTATCATGCGTCGTGGAACTGCCCGTATCGCGGTTGTCGCCTGTGCCGGCCTCTGGCTGGCCGGATGCAGCACATCGAACAGCCTTTCCGATTTGTTCGGCAGCAAGCCGCTGGAAAAGCCGGTTCCGATTGCGTCCAACGACGCGGCGCCCGCCGACGGCATGACCACGGGTTCGGTGCCGCCGGCTCTGGGTGCGCCGGCCGCGCCGGGTCTGCTCGGCAGCGATCCGAACGACGACCTCTCGCTCGGCAAGAAGCAATACCGCGCCAATAATTTCGGGCTGGCCGAAAAGTATTTCCGTCACGCGGTCGAACTGCATCCGCGCGACGCGGAAGCCTGGCTGGGGCTCGCCGCCTCCTACGACCGCCTGCGCCGCTTCGATCTTGCCGATCGCGCCTACGCGCAGGCCATCGGCATCGTCGGGCCGACGGTCGAGATCCTCAACAATCAGGGTTATTCCTACATGCTGCGCGGCGACTACAAGCGCGCGCGCGTCAAGCTGATCGCCGCGCAGCGCAAAGAGCCCGGCAACAAGTACGTCGCCAATAATATTCGGCTGCTGGAAACGAGCGCCCGCACCGGCAAGGGCATTGAGTAGCGGTCGATCGCCGCCACGTATTCAAATGCCCGAATGAGGCGCGAGCGACCCCGGTAGCGCCACCCCCATGCACTCGACTACCATCGTGCAATAACCGGCGTGCAAGACCGGTCTATTCAGGGGGTGAAACCATGGCTGCTGTGAACGCCGGCGCGCGTCTCGACCGGCTCCCGATCTCGTCGTTCCATTACCGCATCTTCTGGCTGGTCGGCGCCGGCATGTTCTTTGACGGCTACGACCTCTACGTCGCCGGCGGCGTGCTCGCCTCGACCATCAGCACGCATTTCTCGACGCTGCCGCAGAACCTGAAATTCCTCTCCTGGACCTTCATCGGCATGACGCTAGGTTCCTTGATCACCGGCTTTGCCGGCGACAGGTTCGGCCGCCGCTTCACCTACCAAATCAACCTTTTGATCTTCGGCCTCGCGTCGCTCGCGGCGGCGTTTGCGCAGAACATGGACCAACTCATCGTCTGCCGCTTCGTCCAGGGGCTTGGCCTCGGCGCGGAAATCGTCGTCGGCTATTCGACCTTGACCGAATTCGTGCCGCCAAAGACACGTGGCCGCTGGCTCGCCTTCATGGCCTTCATCGTCGTCGCCGGCTTTCCGATCACTGCGATCTTGAGTTACCTGATCATTCCCAGCTTTGGTTGGCGGCCGATGTTCATCATCGCCGGCATTGGCTCGCTAATCGTCTGGTATCTGCGGAAGAA
>DATATS010000022.1:0-15542 GCA_036268675.1 Pseudolabrys sp. | reverse complement strand
CAACGGCTGGACGCTTGCAAAAATCTACGACCTGTTCCCGCGGCTGTCCGAGCGCAGCGCCAACATGGGCAATCAACTGTCGGGCGGCGAGCAGCAGATGCTGGCTGTCGGCCGCGCGCTGATGACCAATCCGCGGCTGCTCATTCTGGACGAGGCGACGGAGGGGCTGGCGCCGCTCATTCGCGCCGAAATCTGGCGCTGTCTGGCGCGGCTCAAGCAATCGGGATTGTCGATCTTGGTGATCGACAAGAATGTCGGCACGCTGATCAAGGTCGCCGACCGCCATTTCCTGATCGAGCGGGGCCGTGTGGTATGGTCGGGCGCATCCGCAGAGCTCGCCGGCGCGGCCGATGTGCAGCATCGCTATCTCGGCGTCTAGAACCTGGCCGCACATGACTGAACAGAAGAACGAGGCTCATCTGGTCACCGTCGGCGATGGCGTCCATGCGTGGATCGGGGCGGGCGGCGACTCCAATGCGGGAGCGATCGAGACGCCGGACGGCCTGCTCGTCATCGACACGCAGCAGTACCCGCGCCTTGCCCGCCAATTGCGCGCCGCGGTCTTGGCGAAGACCGGCAAGCCGCTGCGCGCCGTCATCAACACCCATTGTCATCTCGACCATACCTCGGGCAACACGGAGTTCTCCGACGTGCCGATCCTGGCGCACGAGAAGACGCTCGCCGCGATGAACGCATGCCTGGGGCCGCGCTCCGGCGACTCGTGGTCGATCGGCGACTTCCCGACGAAGATCCGCTTCCTGTTCGGCCAAAACATTCTTGAGCTAGTGCCCGAAGACGATCCGGCGCGCCGCTGGTTCGAGGGCCGCATCGCTCTTGCCGATTACGACACCGTGGTGATCCGTCCACCGAGCGAAACTTTTGCCGACCGTTTTGAATTTCACCTGCCGGACGACATTGTGCGGTTGCACTATTTCGGGCCGGCCCATTGTGATGGCGACATCGTGGTCCACCTGGAGAAGCGCAGGATTGCTTTTCTGGGTGACCTGCTGTTTCACGGCCGCTTCCCGTGGCTCGGCGACTGCGACCTCGACGGCCTGATTTCGGCGCTCGGTCACGTCCTCGCGCTCGACATCGCGGTCGTGGTGCCAGGTCACGGGCCGCCGGCCACGCTTGCCGATGTCGCGCGTTTCCGTGAGATGCTGGTGGAACTGCGCGCCGCGGTCGATCGCGCCATCAAGGCGGGCATGTCGGAAGCGGCGGCTGTGCGGGACGTGAACCTTCCGCAATACGCCCACATCCAACGCTACGCGGAATGGATGCCCCTCGACGTGCGGGCGGCCTATCGGTACCTGCGCGGCAGATAGGCCTCGATCTCAGGCGAGGAAGTTGAGCCGCCGGTTCCTGGAGTGACGATCCCGATCGTCTTTTTCCGAATCGGTATCTTCATCCGGATCCGTGCGATCTTTACGCGCGCCGTACAATTTCTTGAGGCGGGTTTGCTGCTGTTGTGCAGCCTCGGTTAGTTCCTCAGCCTGCATTGCCAACTGGAAGGCAGTCGGTGGCGGCTTTGGCGGAGGCGCCAATGGCATGGGCGGAAGCGGCGGCCGCATATGAATTTTCAATGCAACACCCTTTCTAAAGCGCCCCTCGGAACAATTATGGTCGAGCAAGAAGCGCGCCAAGAAATTTCACCGGATTTCCCAATGAATTCGAGCGCGCGCGTTTGCGCTGATGGGCTACTATTTCTGACAGGCAAAATTTGCCGGTTTTCCGGGCGCGAATGAATTTATGCGCCGGTTATTCCGCCGGCTGCGCGCTCGGTCCCCGCCGGATGAACGAGGGCCGCGCGCCGCCCAGTTTCCGGTGCAATCTGTCGAGCAGCAGATAGATCACCGGCGTGGTGTAGAGCGTGAGGGCCTGCGACACGAGCAAGCCGCCGATGATCGTGATGCCGAGCGGCCGGCGCAATTCGGAGCCCGGCCCGATGGCGATCACCAGCGGCACCGCGCCGAGCATCGAGGCCAGCGTGGTCATCAGAATCGGGCGGAAGCGTTCAAGGCAAGCTTCGTGAATGGCCTGCGCCGGCGACAGGCCGCGATTGCGTTCGCCGTCGAGCGCGAAGTCCACCAACATGATGCCGTTCTTCTTGACGATGCCGATCAGGAGAACGATGCCGATGAAGGCGATCACGGTCAGTTCGCTGTTGGAGATTTGCAGCGCCAGCAGCGCGCCCAGTCCGGCGGAAGGCAACGTCGAGATGATGGTGAGCGGATGCGCCAGGCTCTCGTACAATACGCCGAGCACGATATAGACCGCGATTAGCGCGGCCAGCAGCAAAAGCGGCTGCGCGCCGATCGATTGCTTGAAGGCTTTCACGTCGCCGGCGAAATCGGTGTGGATCGTGTCGGGAACATGCAGGTTCGCCACCGTCTGCTGGATGTCGGCGGTGACATCCTGGATGGCGGCGCCTGGCTTGAGATTGTAGGTGATGGTGACGGCCGGGAATTGGCCTTGATGGTTCACGACCAGCGGCGCGATGCCGCGCGTGATGGTGGCGACCATCGGCAGCGGCACCTGCGCGTTGCCTTTGCCGGGCACATAAACCTTCGAGAGATCGGTTGGGTCGCGCTGATATTTGCGATCCACCTCCAGGATGACGTGGTACTGGTTGCGCTGGCTGTAAATGGTCGAGACTTGGCGCTGCGAGAATGCGTCGTTGAGCGCGTTGTCGATGTCCTGGATGCTTACGCCGAGCCGCGCCGCCGCCTTGCGATCGATGGAGACGTTGGCCTGCAAGCCGCCCTGCGCGCGGTCGGTGGTGACGTCGGTGACGCCGGACACGGTCTTTACGGCGTCGAGCACCTTCGGCACCCAGAGTTGCAGTTGGTCGATGTCGGCGCTCCAGAGCGTAAACTGATATTGCGAATCGCTCTGGCGGCCGCCGACGCGCAGATCCTGCGCCGGCACCATGAACACGCGGATGCCGGCAATGCGGTTGAGCTTGTTGCGGATGCGCGCCACCACGGTCTGCGTGCTGACGTTATGGCGCTCAGACAGCGGCTTCAAGCTGATGAACAGCCGTCCGCGATTGACCGAGGCGTTGAATCCCGAGGCGCCGACCGAGGAACCCAGGCCCGCCACCGCCGGATCGGCCAGCACCACGTCCATGGCCTTGAGTTGCAATTTCTCCATGGCCTCAAAAGAAATGTCGGTCGAAGCCTCGGTGCCGCCGAAAATCAGCCCGGTATCGTCCTGCGGGAAATATCCCTTCGGCGTCCTGATGAAGAGCTCGGCGGTGAGCGCGATGGTGGCGAGGAACACGAACAGCATGATCGCGCGATGTTCGAGCACGAAGCCGAGACTGCGGTCGTAAATCCGGATCATGCGCGACAACAGGCCCTCGACCCGCCGGTCGAGCCAGGTCGCGTCCTTGCTCGGCGGTTGGCGCACGAAATAGGCGCAGATCGTCGGCGTCACCGACAGCGACACCACGGTGGAGACCCCGATGGCGAAGGCCAGCGTCACCGAGAATTCGCGGAACAGGCGTCCGACGATGCCGCCCATGAACAAAAGCGGGATGAAGGCCGCGATCAGCGACACCGAGATCGACACCACGGTGAAGCCGATCTGCTTGGCGCCCTTGAGCGTGGCGCGCAAGGGAGAGGCGCCTTTCTCCAGATTGCGAAACACGTTCTCGATCATCACGATGGCGTCGTCCACTACGAAGCCGACACTGACCGCCAGCGCCATCAATGAAAGATTGTCGATCGAGAATCCTGCCAACCACATCGCCGCGCAGGTGCCGGCGAGCGACAGCGGCACCGTGACGCCGGCGGCAAGCGTGGGTGCGCTGCGCCGCAGGAACAGGAACACCACCGCCATCACCAGCATGGCGGTCGCTCCCAGAGTAAGCTGCATGTCGCGCACGCTGGCGCGGATGGTCTGTGTGCGGTCGGCCAGGACGGAGATGTCGAGTCCCGCCGGCACGAATTGCTTGAGCTCGGGCAGGATCGCGTAAATGCCGTCCACCGTGTCGAGCACATTGGCGTTCGGCTGCTTGGTGATGATCAACAGCACCGATGGATCGCGGTTGAACCAGCCGGCCGAGCGGCTGTTGCGCACGCTGGGCGTGATTGAGGCAATACTGGAGAGCCGGATCACGGTGCCGTCGACGGTGGTGACCACCAGCGGGTCGTATTCGTCCGCGGTGCGCAACTGGTCGCTGATGCCGATGGTGGTGGCGTGCTTGTCGCCGTCGAACGCGCCGAGTGGGCCGACCGCGTTGGCATTGGCGATCGCGGTGCGCACCTGTTCCATGCTCACGCCCATGGCGGCGATGCGCGCCGGATCGACGCGCACGCGGATGGCGGGCTGCTCGGAACCGGCGACCGTGACGTCGCCGACGCCTTCGACCTGGCTCAACCGCTGTGCAATCACGGTGTCGGCGGCGTCGTACACCTCGCTCGGCAGCATCGTTTTGGAGGTGAGCGCGAGAATCAGGATCGGCGAAGCGGACGGGTTGAACTTCCGAAAGGTCGGCAACTGCGGCATGTCGACCGGCAGGTCGCTGAGCGCTGCGTTGAGCGCTGCCTGCACGTCGCGCGCGGCCCCCTCGATGCTGCGCGAGAGGTCGAACTGCACGGTGATGTGGGAGTTGCCGAGCGAAGTCACCGAGGTCAATTCGGTGACGCCGGCGATCGTGCCGAGCTGGCGTTCGAGCGGGGCGGCGACCGTTGCCGCCATGATATTGGGATCGGCGCCGGGCAAATTGGCGCTGACGCTGATGGTGGGAAATTCCACGCTCGGCAGGCTCGCGACCGGCAGCAGGCTGTAGGCGGTGGCGCCCACCAGAAACAGCCCGGTGGCCATGAGCGTCGTGCCGATCGGCCGGCGAATGAAGGGCCAGGAAAAATTCATGGTGCGCTCAAGGATGGCGCGCTCATGTCCGGCCCCGTGCTGGGCGCAGCTGGCGCGGCGCGGGCGGCGGCTCGGGCGAAAGCCGCGCGCGCAGGCGCTCCATGTAGAGATAGATCACCGGAGTGGTGTAGAGCGTGAGCAACTGGCTCAGCAGCAGCCCGCCGACGATGGTGACGCCGAGTGGATTGCGCAGTTCGGAGCCGGTGCCGGATTCGAGCGCCAGCGGCAGCGCGCCGAACAGCGCGGCCAATGTCGTCATCATGATCGGGCGGAACCGCAACAACGCGGCCTGCACGATCGATTCCTCGGGCGACATTTTCTGTTTGCGTTCGGCGTCGAGCGCGAAGTCGATCATCAGAATGGCGTTCTTCTTGACGATGCCCATCAGCAGCACGATGCCGATCAGCGCGATCACCGACAGGTCATAGCCGAACAGCATCAGCGCCAGCAGTGCGCCGACGCCGGCCGACGGCAGCGTGGAGAGGATCGTGAGCGGGTGGATGAAGCTTTCGTACAGCACGCCCAGCACGATGTAGATAGTGATGGCGGCTGCGAGAATGAGCCACGGTTCGCCGGCAAGCGATTTGGAGAATTCCGCGGCGTCGCCCGAATAGCTGCCGGTGACCGAACTCGGCATGCCGATCTGCTTCTGCGCGGCGCTGATGATGGTGACCGCGTCGGACAGCGCATAACCGGGCGCAAGATCGAAGCTCAGCGTCACCGAGGGGAACTGTTCCTGGTGCGCGATAGCGAGCGAGGCCGAGCCGCGCACGAAACTCGCAAACGCCGACAGCGGCACCTGGTTGGAGCCGGTGACGACGTTGGGCGTCGCGGTGGTGTTGGTGTTGGTGGTGCCGCTCGCGGTGTTGGCGACGGTCGCCACCGTCCCGGTCGAGGTGCTGGAGCCGGTGACGTAGAGCTTGCCGAGCGCGGCGGGGTCTTGGCTGTAGCGCGGCTGCGCTTCCAGGATGACGCGGTACTGATTGGCCTGGCCGTAAATCGTCGAGATCTGGCGCTGGCCGAACGCATCGTTGAGCGTGTCGGTGACGCTCTGCATGGAGACTCCAAGACGGCCCGCCTGTTCGCGATCGACGTCCACCGTCACGCGCGGACCGCCTTCCTGCGCTTCGGAGGCGACTTCGCGCAGGCCCTTGTTCTGGCGCAGGCGGCGGGTGAGCTTGTCGGCCCATGAGGTCACTTCGTCGGCGTCGGTGCCGACCAGCGTGTACTGGTACTGCGCGCGGCTTGCGCGGGTGGAAATCTGGATGTCCTGCGTCGCCTGGAAATAGACCGTCATGCCGGCAAGGCCGGAGACCGCGTCCTTGAGTCGCGCGATGACCTGCTCCACACCCGAGGAGCGCTCGTCGCGGGGTTTGAGCGTTATCGCGATGTGGCCGGCATTGGGCGTGGTGTTGAGCGGGGAGACGCCGATCACCGACACCACGCCGGTCACGTCCGGATCGGCCCGCACGATGTCTTCGACCGCACGCTGGCGGCGCTGCATTTCGGCGAAGGACACATCGGTGCCGGCTTCGGTCACCGCTGTAATCAGCCCCGTGTCCTGCAACGGCAGGAAGCCCTTGGGCACAAGAATATAAAGCCCGACCGTCAGCACGACCGTGAACAGCGTCACGATCAGCGTCGCGCGCTGATGGCGCAGCACCCACAGCAGGCTACGATGATAGCTCTCGATGGTGCGTTCCATCTGGGCGGAGAACCACCCCAACAGTGCGTTGTCCTTGCGGCCGGCGTTGCGCTCGCTGCCACGGCGCAGCAGACGCCCGCACATCATCGGCGTCAGCGTCAGTGAGACGATTGCCGAAGCGACCACCGCGATGGTGAGCGTCAGGGCGAATTCGCGGAACATGCGGCCGACCAGCCCGGTCATGAACAGAAGGGGAATGAACACCGCGATCAGCGACAATGTCAGCGAGATCACCGTAAAGCCGATCTCGTTTGCCCCGCGCAGCGCCGCCTCAAGCGGCGTTTCGCCGTCTTCCATGTGGCGGACGATGTTCTCGATCATGACGATGGCGTCGTCCACCACGAAGCCGGTGCCGATGGTCAGCGCCATCAGTGAAAGATTGTCGAGTGAAAATCCGCAAAACCACATCACGCCGAAGGTCGCGATCAGCGACAGGGGCAACGCCACGCCGGCGATGATGGTGGCGCTCACCGTGCGCAGGAAGATCAGCACCACCAGAACCACCAGCACGATGCTGAGCATCAGCGTGAACTGCACGTCGTGGATCGAGGAACGGATTGTGGTGGTGCGGTCATTGACCACGGTAAGGCGCGCCGCCGCCGGCATCGCGCGCCGCAGCGCCGGCAATTCGGCCTGGATGCGCTGCACCGTCTCGATCACATTGACGCCGGGCTGGCGCTGCACGTCGATGACGATGGCCGGCTTGCCTTTGTACGAGGCGCCGACCTTGGTGTTCTCCAGCCCGTCCAGCACGTCGGCGACGTCGCTCACGCGCACTGGCGCGTTGTTGCGGAACGCCACCACCACCGATTTGTAGGTATCGGCCGCGGTGATCTGATCGTTGGCGGCGATGGTATAGGATTGCTGCGTGCCGTCGAGCGCGCCTTTGGCTCCGGCGACGTTGGCGCTGACGATCGCGGTGCGCAAATCTTCAAGCGCGAGGCCGTAGGCGGCAAGCCGCGACAGGTCGGCCTGGATGCGAATGGCGGGACGGATGCCGCCCTCCACCGAGACATGGCCGACGCCGGTGATCTGTGAGAGTCGCGGCGCCATGATCGTGTCGGCCATGTCGCTGAGCGTGCGCTGGTCGATCGTGTCGGAGGTGAGCGCCAGCGTGATGATCGGCGCGTCGGCCGGGTTCACCTTCGAATAGAGCGGCGGATAGGGCAGGTTGCGCGGAAGCGTTGACGCCGCCGCGTTGATCGCCGACTGCACGTCCTGCGAGGCGGCGTCGATGTCGCGGTTCAAGTCGAATTGCAGGGTGATCTGGCTGATGCCGAATGAGCTCGCCGACGTCATGGTCTGCAAGGCGGGTATCTCGCCGAACTGGCGTTCGAGCGGCGCGGTCACGAGTGAGGCAATTGTGTCCGGATTGGCGCCCGGCAACTGCGTGGTGACCTGGATGGTGGGGAAGTCGACCTGCGGGAGCGCCGATACCGGCAGCCACCAGTAGCCGAGCGCGCCGCCCAACATCACCGCGATGCCGAGCAGGGAGGTGGCAATCGGCCGCTGGATGAAGGGTGAGGAAACGCTCATTGCGGTGCGGTGGGCGCCTTTTTGGTGTCGCCGCCCTTGCTGCTTTTGTTGCCCTTGCTGTGCTGGCCATTGCTCGTGCTTGCCGGCGCAGCCGCGGTCCCCGTCGCCGCGCTGGCGATTGCAATCCTGGCGCCGTCGGTAAGCCGCGCAAAGCCGGTGGTGACCACCTGTTGGGGCGGCGTCACGCCGCTTGCCACCACTGTCTGGTTCTCATCCTGCTTCTGCACCTTGATCGGCTGCATCGCCGCGGTCTTGTTGTCCTTCACCACGTAAACGAAAGTGCCGGTCGGGCCGCGCTGCACCGCGCCGGTCGGGATGACGACGACCTGCTTGAGGGTGTCGATCAGGAGCCGCACATTCACGAACTGGCCCGGCCATAGCTGGATCTGGGCATTGGGAAATTCGGCCTTGAGCTTGACGGTGCCGGTCGTCGGGTCGACCTGGTTGTCCACCACTGTCAGTTTGCCGCTGTCGATAATCGCGTTGTCGTCGGAGCGCAGCGCATCGACCACGAGGGGTCCCTTGCCGAAGGCCGTATTGACCTGATCGAGGTCCTGCTGCGGCAGATTGAACAACACTGAAATGGGTTTGATTTGCGTGATTACGACGATGGCGGAGGTGGTATCGGAGGCGTGCACGATATTGCCTTCGTCCACCATGCGAATGCCGGTGCGCCCGTCGATCGGGGCGACGATCTTGGTGTAGCCGAGCGTCGCCCGCGCACTTTCGATCGCCGCCTGATCGGCCTGCGTTTGCGCGGCATATTGCGCGACCAGCGCGCGCTGGGTGTCGGCCTGCTGCTTGTTGATGGCGTTGACGGCGGCGAGCTTGTCGTAGCGATCGAGGTCGATCTTGGCATTGGCGAGTTGCGCTTCGTCCTGCGCCTTCTTGGCGACCGCCTGATCGAGCGCCGCCTGATACGTGGTCGGATCGATGAGCGCCAGCACGTCGCCCTTCTTGACGTCATCGCCTTCCTTGAAGTCGACGCTGAGCAGTTTGCCGTCGACCTGCGGGCGCACGGTCACGGTATTGAGCGCCTTGGTGGTGCCGACCGCGTCGAGATAGACCGGCACGTCGGCGAGTGCTGCGGGAGCGACCAGAACCGGCACCGGCCCTTCGGCTGCAAAGCGGCTGCGGCGCTGCGGCTGGGGCGTCGAACCGCCGAAGGTGTAGATCAGGGCCGCGCCGACCACGATGACGATTGCGCCGATCGCCAGATAGCGGCGGCCGCGGGCGCTGGTCCTCGACAGCAATTTCGGCGTTTCACCGTGCATCGGCGGCTTCCACTGGTTTCGGCAGCCATCCGCCGCCCAGCGCCTGATACAGGCTCACGATCGCCATCAGATGCGCAAGACGGTATTGCACCAGCGAATCCTGCGCCTGGAAGAGTGTTTCTTGCGTCTGCAACACCGTCACCAGATCGATCGTTCCCTGGCGCAGGCGCTGTTCGGAAATATCGAAGGCGCGGCGCGAACTGGTCACGACATCGCCTTGCAGCCGTTCGCGCCGGGCGGTCTGGCGGATGGCGTCGAGCGCATTCTCGACGTCGGAAAAGCCGGAGATCACCGCCTTGCGGTAATTCTGCAGCAGCTCGTCCTGTATGCCTTTTTGATAATCGACATTGCCCAGGAGCCGCCCGCCCTCGAAGATCGGCTGCGTCAGGCCGGCGGTGATCGTGTAGAGCTCCGACTCGGGCCGAAACAACGTCCTGAGCATCGCGCTCTCGTAGCCGCCCTCGCCGGTGAGCGTGATGCTCGGCAGCAGCTGCGCGCGCGCGTTGTAGACATTGGCATTGGCGGCGGCGAGTTGGGCTTCGGCTTCCCTGATGTCGGGACGCTGCGTGAGAAGTTCGGACGGCAGCCCCGGCGTCACATGCGGAAAGGCGATGGCGCGCAATGAACCGCCGCGCACGCGTACGCGTTCGGGCGAGCGCGCGATCAGCACCGCGAGCGCGTTGCGGTTCTGCTTGAGGGTCTGTTCGAGCGGCGGGACCGAGGCACGCTGGGTGTTCACCAGGCTCTGCTGCTCTGAGATTTCCAGGTCGGATGCGGTGCCGGCTTTGGCGCGCTCCTGGATCAGTTTGAGCACGCGAGTCGCGGCGGTGATATTGTCGCGCGCGACCTGCAAGCGATCCTGCGCGGCCAGCATCTGGAAATAGGCATTGGCGGTGCTCACGACGGTCGTAAGCCCCACCACCTCGCGGTCGTAGCGGCTGGCGACCGCGGTTTCCTCCGCCGCGCGCTGGGCGGCGCGGTTCTTCCCCCAGAAGTCAATCTCGTAGCTGGCGGTCAACGTGGCGCTGAACGTGTTGTGGTCGTTGGGTGGCGTGAGCGTTCCGCCGAGCGTGCGCGAGGAGCGCGAGCGCGTGGCGCTGCTGTCATGCTCGACCGACGGCAAGAGGGCGGCACCTGCGATGCGCGACTGCGCGTCAGCCTGCACGATGCGGGCGACCGCCGCCGCGATGTCGAGATTGGCGGCGCGCGCCTGCTCGATAAGGTCGGTCAGTTCACGCGAATGGAACTTGCGCCACCAGTCGAGCGGGGGAACGGCCGCTTCCGCCACCGCCTCCTTGCGCGGGCCGCCATCGTAGGCTTGCGGAATATCGATCCCTGGCTCGGGCTTCTCGCCGCCGAGCATGCAGCCGGCGAGCGGAAAGATCAGGCCGAGGGTCATCATCACGGTCATGAAGGGCTGCGCCCGCGAATTGGCATTCGACCCCGCTGAACTCGACCCCCGACGCATACCGGCAACTCTCGACAATTCTGGGAACACGCATCGAGGCAAAAATATACGCTAAAATCCAGACTATTGCCGGTCGTTATTGGGCTTGCGGGTGGCGCGCCAGTCTGCCAGGGCGCGGCGCCCGGCGGGCGACATTTTCTCGGCGATGCCGGCGAAAACACCCTGAATTACAGTATCGTAGTTCTGCCGCGCGGCGCGGGTCTGCGCCATCGCCGCCCGCATATCATCGACCTTGAACGGATCATGGCGCAGCGTTTCGTGAATGCGCTCGCGCGCGGCGAAATAGCGGTCCTGGGCGTCGGCGATGGCCGCGCGATGGGCCTTCATCTGGTCGAGCACCAGATCGCCGTCGACCTTCGGCAGCGTTGCAGACAATCGGCTGACGCGCACGAATACGTCGCGATCCCAGGCCGTGGCGGCAGGGCTGCGAATGGCCATCGCCACCGCCACGCCGACGAAGAACAGATTGAGCGCGAGCGAGCCGAGCAGCAGCCAGCGCGACGACCCGCGCGTCATGGCGGTCGAGCCAAAATGAGCAACGCTCATGGCCGCGCTCCGGTCAGGGGTTCCGGTCCGTACACGATCAAGCCGAGATCGGCGCCGCTTGCCGCCGCGGCCCTCGCATCCAGCCTGTCGAAATGGCGATCGACGCCGGTCAAGCCGATGGTAAAGCCGATCGCCAGGCACCCCGCCAGCGCCGCCATGCGCGGCCACGCCGGCGCGAAATCCCAGTCGACCAATATCGCGGGCCAGCGCCAGAGCGGTCTTTTTTGTCGCGGCAGCACGGCAAGCCGCGCCAGTACGCGCGCGGCGGCGGCGTCCTCGGCCTGCGGCGATTGCGCCGGGCGCTTGAGCGCGGCGGCGAGCAGATGGTCCAATCGTTCCCGGTTCATCGTCTAGTCCTCATCGATGACGCGACCCAGCGCGCCCCGCAGATTATGTTTGCCTCGCACCAGCAAAGTTTCGACCGCCGACACCGAGGTGTCGAGGATTTCCGCCACTTGCGCATTGCTCATGCCCTCGCTGTAAGTGAGCATGATCGCGGCGCGCTGGCGCGCCGGCAATTTTTCGACGGCCTGCGTGACCAGCCGCTCGCGCTCGCCGAGTTCGACTTGCGCGCCGGCATCGGGCGCCGGGTCGACGATCTCGCCGGCCGCTTCCAGTTCGACCCAGGGCGCGCGGCGCTTGCGGTCGAGGCAGAGATTGACCGTAATGCGCGTGAGCCACGTGCGGAATGCGGCGAGCGGTTGCCAGCGCGGGGCGTGAATCCAGACCCGGAGCATGGCTTCCTGCGCCACGTCCTCGGCGTCGGCGGCATTGCCGAGGATGCGCCGGGCAAGTCCGAGCATGACGGGCAAATGACGTCGCGAAAGCACACGGAACGCCGGCTCGTCACCGCGCGCGACCAGAGCCATGAGCGCTTCGTCGCTGTCATCCATCGTGCGTTGGCGGTCGGCATCGGGAAAGCCCGTCCATTGTAGTCTTCGGCTTGTCCAATAAACGCGGCGAGTGCCCAAATCCTGTGCTGTCGGGAAAGCGGGGAAAGCGGTGATAATTGCCGCCTGATGCCGCATAAACTATTGAATTACAACGGTTTGGCAAGGCGGCGGGTGGCAAAGTTCCAGCGGCCTAGCCCCGTCCCGGCGTCACATCGGCGAGCGCAAACCCGGCAATACGCTTGTAGTTGTCGCTCAACGCGCGCAATTCGTCCTGGCTGATGTAATCGTCGAGATTATCGAACGGCTTGTCGCCGACCAGTTCCTCGACCTTGATATTGATGAAATCCGGCGGGTGCTCGCGATTGGTGCGCACGACACGCGCGGCGGGACCGCTGCGCGCCGCCTCATAGGCCTTGAGCGCCTGGCGCGGATCGCTTTGGCTGCGCAGGAAATCGGCCAGCGTGCGGGCATCGATCGCGGCCTGTGCCGCGCCGTTGGAGCCGCGTGGATACATCGGGTGCGCGGCGTCGCCGGCGAGCGTCACGCGGCCGAAGGTCCAGGTGTCGACGGGGTCTTTGTCGACCATCGGATATTCCAGGATCTGGTCGGCGTCGCGGATCATCTGCGCCACGTCGAGCCAGGGAAAGCGCCAGTCCTCATAGAGCGGGAAGAAGTCCGAAAGGTCGCCCGCCTTGTTCCAGTCGTTCTGCTCGAACGTGTCGCGCTTGATCTCCGCCATCCAGTTGATGAGCTGGTTGCCCTCGCTGTCGATGTTGTCGACGATCGGATAGATCACGATCTTGCCGGTGAGGATCGAGCCGACGCGCATATAGGTGCGGCCCGTGTGGATCGGCTTGTGGCGGGTGACGCCGCGCCAGGTATTGATGCCGGCGAACACGATTTTATCGTCGGGATAAAACTGCTTGCGGATGACGGAATTGATGCCGTCGCAGGCAACGACCACGTCGGCGCGCACGGGATCGCGCACTTTGCCGGTCGAGGTCTGCTTGAAATGTACGGTGGCGGAGCGTTCGTCCTGCTCGACGCCGGTGCATTCCCAATCGGTATGAATCGCGCCTTCGCCCAGTTGCCCGCGCGCCGCCTCATGGATGATGACGTGCAGCTTGCCGCGATGGATGCCGACCTCCGGATACTGGTAGCCGGCAAACTTGCCGCGCGCTTCCTGGTAGATCAGTTGGCCGAAGCGGTTGAAGAAACAGCTTTCGCGATTCTCGATGCCGGCGGCGAGCAGCGTATCGGCGAGACCGAGCGCGCTGAATTCGCGCATGGCATGCGGCAGCAGCGTGATGCCGACGCCGAGCTCCCTTATTTCGGGCGCGCGCTCGTAAACCGCGCAATCGATGCCGCGCTGATTGAGATGCAGCGCGAGCGAAAGCCCGCAAATGCCGCCGCCGACGATGGCTACTTTCATGGACGCGAATGGACGAAATCGGTCAATCTCTGTCAACATCGGCCGATTGAAACAGGGAGGCTCTCATGGACAAGGCACTCTACGACCGCGGCATGGCGATGCGCCGCAAGGTGCTGGGCGACGATTATGTCGACCGCGCTGTCGCCAATACCGACGACTTCAACCGCAAATTCCAGGACCTGCTCAACGAATTCGCCTGGGGCGCGGTGTGGACGGACGAGGACCTCAAGCCGCGCGACCGCAGCCTGCTCAATCTCGGCATGATCGCGTGTCTGGGCCGCATGCACGAGTTCGAGGCGCATTTCCGCGGCGCGTTGCGCAACGGCCTGACTCACAAGGAACTCTCGGCCATCCTGCGCCAGATCGCGATCTATTGCGGCTTTCCGGCGGCGGTCGATTGCCACCGCGTGGCCCGGCAGGTGCTGGCGGCGGAGGCCAAAAAGGCGTGATCGCGCGCATTTGATCGACGGGAACCTTCGCTCTACGCGGTCATTGATCATGGGGCAAAACCCGGACCGCGCCGTTCATGGAATTCACCAAAGACCATCAAGGCGGCGCACAGGCAGGCCGGGAGCCAGGCGATTCCGTAGCGGCAAAGGCGCGTCGCGACCGCTCCGAGCGCAGCCCGCCGCCGCGGCCGGACACGCATAAACCGAAGCCGCCTCTGCGCGAACGCATCGCGAGCCGTCTCGCGGCGTTGCGGCGGCACCCATTCATCACCGCGGCAGTCGTCATTGCCGTCGTTGCACTGCTGATCGGCGTTGTCATCTGGTGGCTGCATGCGCGCCAGTTCGAGTCGACCGACGATGCATTTATCGACGCGCGCACGGTCGTCGTCAGCCCTGAAGTCGCAGGCGAGATCGTCGATGTGCCGGTCACCGACAATCAGGCGGTCGCGGCGGGCGCCGTGCTGGCGCGCATCGATCCCCGCGATTATCAGGCCGCACGCGATGAGGCGCGCGCCCAACTCGAACAGGCGCATGCAAGCGTCGCCAATTTCGACGCTCAGATTGGCGCGCAGCAGGCCAATATCGAGCAGGCGCGCCGGCAGGTGACGCAGGCACAGGCGGCACTGAAATATTCGCAACAGCAAAATGAGCGTTCCGAGACATTGGTGAAGCAGGGCGCCGGCACCGTGCAGGCGGCGCAGCAGGCTACGTCCGACCTGACGCAGAAGCAGGCCGCGTTTTCCGGCGCGCAGGCGAGCGCGACCGCGGCCGAGCGGCAGCTCGACGTGCTGCAAGCGCAACGCAAAAGCGCGCTGGCGCAAGTCGATGCCGCGAGCGCCAAACTCGAGCAGGCGGAGACAAACCTCAGCCGCACGACGATCACAGCTTCGGTGGGCGGTCATGTCGCCAACCTGAAAGCTGCGCGCGGCGCCTATGCCCAGCCCGGCCAGGCCGTGATGGCAGTCGTGCCGCGGCAAATTTGGGTCACCGCCAATTTCAAGGAGACCGCGCTCGCCGAGATGCGCGTCGGTCAACCGGTTACGATCGCGATCGACGCCTATCCGGGCAAAACCTTCCACGGCCATGTCGATAGCATTCAGACAGGCAGCGGCGTCGCCTTCAGCCTGCTGCCGCCGGAAAATGCCACCGGCAATTACGTCAAGGTCGTGCAGCGCGTGCCGGTGAAGATCGTGTTCGACAATCCGCCCGGCGTGGTGCTTGGCCCCGGCATGTCGGTGGTGCCGACGGTGAAGGTGCGATGAGCGCAGCCGCCGGCCACGATCCCGGCAGCCGCTCGGCGGCCGGCGACCGCAACCCCTGGCTGATCGCCGTCGTGGTGTCGATCGCGACCTTCATGCTGG
>DATATS010000021.1:0-5099 GCA_036268675.1 Pseudolabrys sp. | reverse complement strand
AGCATGAACACCGCGAAAATGCCGAGCGCAAAACCAAAATCGCCGACCCGGTTGACGACGAAGGCCTTGATCGCGGCGGCGTTCGCCTCCGGCTTGTGATACCAGAAGCCGATCAGCAGATAGCTCGCGAGCCCCACGCCTTCCCAGCCGAAGAACAACTGCACGAGGTTGTCCGCCGTCACCAGCATCAGCATGGCGAAGGTGAACATCGACAGATACGCGAAGAAGCGCGGCCGGTACGGGTCTTCTTCCATGTAGCCGATGGAATAAAGATGCACGAAGGCCGACACGGTGTTGACCACGACCAGCATCACCGCGGTGAGCGTGTCGATCCGCAACGACCATTCGACGGTCAGCTTGCCGGATGCAAACCAGGTGAAAATCGGCACGCGCAGGTCCTGATGGCCGAAGCCCACCTGCACGAAGGCAATCCATGACAGGATCATGGCAATCAGCAGCAGCATCGTGGTGATCAGTTCGGCCGTGCGCGATCCGATCGCCGCGGGGCCGTGCGCTTCCGTTTCATGCGCGGCATGATGGATGACGCCGGCGTGGCCATGCGCGGACAAGCCGGCCGCGTGGGGCGCGTGGGGCGCGTGGACGGCCACGTCGCCCTCCGCGCCCGGCGGCGGTCCTTCGCCCGGGCAACGACCGCGCGCACCGGCGATGGTGATCGCCGCGGCCAGTATAAACCCGAGAAGGGGAAGGAAAACGATGGCTTGATACATCTAAGCTTTCTTGCGTTTACGCATGATCTTGTCCGAAAACCGGTGCCCACTTTTCGGGATCATGCGCTCAGCCCTTCATCAGATTGATGTCTTCAACCGCGATCGAGCCCTTGTTGCGGTAGAAGACGACGAGAATGGCAAGTCCGATAGCCGCTTCCGCCGCGGCGACAGTAAGCACGATCAGCGCATAGATCTGCCCGACGATGTCGCCAAGATGGGTCGAGAAGGCGACCAGATTGATGTTGACCGCCAGCAGGATCAGCTCGATCGACATCAGAATGACGATGACATTCTTGCGATTGAGAAAGATGCCGAAAATCCCCAGCGTGAACAGGATCGCGGCAACCGAGAGATAATGTCCGAGGCCGATGGTCATGAAGCCTCCTCCAGTCCCTGCCCCGGCCGCACCTGGCGCAGTTCGACGCCGGCGGCCACCGTGCGGCCGACCTGAGCGGAAATGCTTTGCCGGCGCACGCGCACCTTGTGCTGCAGCGTGAGTACGATGGCGCCGACCATGGCGACCAGCAGGATCATGCCGGCTATCTCGAAGAAGTAAACGTAGCGCGTATAAAGCACGAGCCCGATGGCTTCGGTGTTCGACACCTGGTCGAGCGGCAAAATGGGCGCGGTGATCGCGGCCGGAACGCCGGGGCCGATCGCCCATGCGCCAAGGACCACCAGCAATTCGGCAAGGAAAATGCCACCGATCAGCAAGCCGGCCGGCAGATAGTCCAGCGCGCCGCGCTTGAGCGAGGCGAAGTCGACGTCGAGCATCATCACGACGAACAGGAACAGCACGGCGACGGCGCCGACATAAACGACGATCAGGATCATGGCGAGGAATTCCGCGCCCATCATTACGAACAGGCCGGCGGCGTTGACGAAGGCCAAAATCAGAAACAGCACGGAGTGCACGGGATTGCGCGAGACGATCACCATGAACGCGCTGGCAACGCAGACGCCGGCGAACAGATAGAAGAACAACGCCTGCACGATCATGCGTTCACCTGTAGGGCGCGTCGAGCGCCAGGTTCTTGGCGATCTCGCGTTCCCAGCGATCCCCGTTCGCGAGCAGACGCTCCTTGTCGTAATAGAGCTCCTCGCGCGTCTCGGTCGCAAATTCGAAATTGGGGCCCTCGACGATGGCGTCGACCGGGCAGGCTTCCTGGCACAGCCCGCAATAGATGCACTTCACCATGTCGATGTCGTAGCGCGTGGTGCGGCGGGTTCCGTCATTGCGCCGCGGACCGGCCTCAATGGTGATCGCCTGCGCCGGGCAGATCGCTTCACACAGCTTGCAGGCGATACAGCGCTCCTCGCCGTTGGGATAACGGCGCAGCGCGTGCTCGCCGCGAAACCGGGGCGAGATCGGGCCTTTCTCGAACGGATAATTCAGCGTCGCCTTCGGCTTGAAGAAGTAGCGCATGCCGAGCCAAAAGCCCGACACAAATTCCATCAGAAACAGCGCCTTGGCCGCGCGATCGAGCCTCATTGCGCCCTCATAGCCTTGTGTATTGCAGCACGGCGGCGACGATCGCCACCATGGCCAGCGACAACGGCAGAAACACTTTCCAGCCGAGCCGCATCAACTGGTCGTAGCGGTAACGCGGCACGATGGCCTTGACCATCGCGAACATGAAAAAGATGGACAGCGACTTAAGTACGAACCAGATCACGCCCGGCACCCAGGTGAACGGCGGATAGGGCACCGGCGATAGCCAGCCGCCCAGAAACAGGATGGTGCCCATGGCGCACATGGTGCCGATCGCCACGTATTCGCCGAGCATGAACATCATGTAAGGCGTCGAGCCGTACTCGACCATGAAGCCGGCGACGAGTTCGGATTCCGCTTCCACCAGATCGAACGGCGGCCGGTTGGTCTCGGCAAGCGCCGACACAAAGAAGACGATGAACATCGGAAACAACGGTAGCCAGTACCAGGAGAACAGGCCGTACGGGCCGTTCTGCGCTTCAACGATCTTGGTCAAATTCAGTGAACCGGCGCACAGCAGAACGGTGATGAAGACGAAGCCGATGGAGACTTCGTAGGACACCATCTGCGCCGCCGAGCGCAACGCGGCGAGGAACGGATATTTCGAATTGGAGGCCCAGCCCGCCATGATCACGCCGTAGACCATCAGCGACGAGATCGCGAAGATATAAAGAACGCCGACATTGATATTGGCGATCACCCAGCCCGCATTGACAGGCACCACCGCCCAGGCGGCGAGCGCCAGCACACATGTCACCAATGGAGCGAGCAGGAACACGCCCTTGTTGGCGCCGGCCGGAATCACCGGCTCCTTGAGCACGAACTTCAACAGATCGGCAAAGGATTGAAACAGGCCCCACGGCCCGACCACGTTGGGCCCGCGCCGGATTTGCACCGCCGCCCATATTTTACGGTCGGCCAGCAGAATATAGGCAATCGCGATCAGCAGGATGACCAGCATCAGGACGGATTGCGCCACCATCACGATGACCGGCCAGACATAGCTGAGGGAGAAGGATTCCATTGCCCTACTCCGCCGCCGTCTTTACGGATGCGTTGGCCAGCGCCGAGCATTCCGCCATCACGGCGGATGCGCGCGCGATGGGGTTGGTCAGATAGAAATCGCTGACGGCGGATACGAGCGCCGCCTTGTCGGCATCGCCGCCAAGCTTGGCGAGCTTCCCGATGTCACCCGCCTCTCCGCTTGCAATCTTACCGATGCGCAGGAAATGCGGATGCGCCGCGCACAGCGCTTGGCGCAATTGCGCGAGTGAATCGAAAGGAAGCTTGCGACCGAGTACGCCGGAGAGCGCCCTCAGAATCGCCCAGTCCTCGCGTGCATCACCCGGCGGAAACGCCGCACGTTCCGCCATTTGCACACGGCCTTCGGTGTTCACATAAAGCGCGGATTTTTCCGGGTAGGCTGCACCCGGCAGGATCACGTCGGCTCGTTGCGCGCCGCGGTCACCATGCGTACCGATATAGACGACGAAAGCGCCGGCCGGCACTTCTACCTCATCGACGCCCAACAGGAACAAAACGTCGAGCGCTTTCGGCGCCAGCATCGCGCCCGTGTCCATGCCGCCCTCACCCGGCACGAAGCCGATGTCGAGCGCGCCCACCAGCGAGGCTTCCGTGTGCAGGATGTTGAATCCGTTCCAGCCGTCTTTCGTGACGCCGAGCGAGCCCGCGGCTTTGGCGGCCATGGCGAGCAACGCCGCGCCATCCGGGCGATTGAGCGCGCCCTGCCCTATGATGAACATCGGCCGCTCTTTCTTGGCCGGTGCGTGGTCGGTGAATTGCGCCAGGCTCTGCGCGCCCGCGCCGAGATAATTGTACGGATACGTGAGGTCGGCCTTCTCACCGACGACACCGAGCAGCACATTGCCTTTGAGGTAACGCTTGCGGATACGCGCATTGAGCACCGGCGCCTCGCGGCGCGGGTTGCTGCCGATCAGCATGATAGCGTCGGCCTGATCGATGCCGGCGATAGTCGAATTGAACAGGTAGCTGGCGCGGCCGAATTTCGGATGCAGCGGCGATCCCGGATAGCGCGCGTCGATATTACCGCTGCCGAGCGCCACCATCTGCGCCTTGAGCGCGAACATTTCCTCGACCGAGGCCAACTGGCCGGCGAGCGCGCCGATGCACTTTGCGTTTGCCGCCTTCACTTTTTCGGCGACCGCCGCGAAGGCGTCCTTCCACGTTGCCGGCTGCAAGCGCCCGTTCACGCGGATATACGGCTGGTCGAGCCGCTGCGTGCGCAGGCCGTCAACCACATGCCGCGATTTGTCGGAAATCCATTCCTCGTTCACGTCATCATTGTTGCGAGGCAGGATGCGCATGACTTCGCGTCCGCGCGAGTCGATGCGGATGGCCGAACCGAGCGCATCCATCACGTCGATCGACTGTGTCTTGGTCAGTTCCCACGAGCGCGCCGCAAACGCATAAGGCTTCGAGGTGAGCGCGCCGACAGGACAGAGATCGACGACATTGCTTTGCAGTTCGGAGGTCATCGCCTGTTCGAGATAGGTCGTGATCTCCATGTCCTCGCCGCGCCCGATGGCGCCGAGCTCCGGCACGCCCGCCACTTCGCTGGCAAAGCGAATGCAGCGCGTGCACTGGATGCAGCGCGTCATAATCGTCTTGACCAGCGGCCCAATATATTTGTCTTCGACCGCGCGCTTGTTTTCCTTGTAGCGCGAGGAGTCGACGCCATAGGCCATGGCCTGATCCTGCAAATCGCATTCGCCGCCCTGATCGCAGATCGGGCAATCGAGCGGATGATTGATGAGCAGGAATTCCATCACGCCTTCGCGCGCCTTTTTCGTCATCGGCGACCGCGTCTTGATTTCGTGCGGCGTGCCGTCCTTCTTGGG
>DATATS010000020.1:0-8106 GCA_036268675.1 Pseudolabrys sp. | reverse complement strand
CACGGCGGCCATCAACGTGAACAACGATACGCAGATCTGCACCGAGCGCCACAGCGTGGTGTAGAACGAGGCGTTTGCGATTTTCGACGTGATCGCCGCGGTGATCGAGGTTGGCGGCGTGAGTTCGCCGAACACGCCGATGAAGAAGGCGAAGAAATTCACCACCCACGGATTGACGCCGGCGTGGATGAAGGGCGGCCCGATCACGATGACGACCAGGATATAGACAGGCGCCGGCGGCAGGCCGGTGCCGAGGATGGCGCCGAAAATAAAGGCCATGCCGACCATCGCCGCCATGTTGACCCCGCCGGCCTCGATCAGCAACGCGCCGAGCTTGGTGGGCACGCCGGTGATGACCAGCGCGCCGGTCATCACCGACAGCGTGGCGAGCAGCAGCGCGATATCGGTGATCATGTCGATATAGGAATCGAGCACGCCCTTGAGCGGCGCGATGAATTCGCGGAACGACCAATGCCTGAGCATCGAGGCGATATGGATGACCAGGAGGCCGCAGCCGGCGGCGCAGAACATATAGAGCGCGGCAAACATGGGCGCGATATAGCCGCCGTCCATTTTCAGCCACCGCAATACCGCCCCTAATATCGGTATATCTATTAGCAGTCCTAACATGCCGCCCATCAGCGCGATCAAACCGCCCACCACGAAGATGAAGGCGCCGAGATTGATCTTGTCGCGCCGGTCCAGCTTCTGCGCGGTCGGATCGACGATCATCTGGGTGTGGTAGAAGGTCGCCAGCAAATAGACCGAGGTCGAGACCGAGATGTAGTAGATCAGCGCCGGCACCCAGCCGCGCGCCACCACGTCGAAATAGTCGACGCCGAGGAACTCCGCCATCAGGAAGGCGGCGATGCCCATGACCGGCGGCATCAATTGTCCGCCCATGGAGGAGGCATTCTCGATCGCGGCCGCGGTCGCCGGCGGCAGGCCGGCCTGGATCATGGCCGGAATGGTGGCGGAGCCGACGGTGATGGAATTGGCGGCGCCCGAGCCGCTGATGGTGCCGATCGCCATCGAGCCGATCACCGCCGATTGCGGAATCGCGTGCGGCGAGCGGACGGCGGCGCGCTTGGTCGCGCGCAGCAATGAATCGACGCAGCCGAAGCCGCGCAGCAGGCTTAATACCAGCAGGAACGAACCGATCACGGTCAGCGCGATCTGCGGCAGGCGCGAGAAGATGCCGGTTTCCATCTCCACGCTGCTGGCCGCGATCACGCGTGTCCAGTGCATGCCGGCATGGTGAAACATGCCGGGCACCCAATTGCCGTAGACCGCGTAGAGAATGAGGATGATGTTGAGGATGAACAGCGGAATGTGCCGCTTGCGCGCGTACTCGATGACCAGCAGCGTCATCAGGCCGCCGACGATCAGGTCGGCATTGTCGGGCATGCCCGAGCGTTCGGTGCCGAGCGAAATGTAATTGGTGGTCATGTAATACGAGCAGTAGATCGAAAACACGCAATAGACCGCGGCGATCGCATAATTGGCGGCGCGCGGCAGCGCCGGATAAAGTTCGTTCGTACGCAGCGATTGCAGCGTGAACAGCACATAGACGATCGGGATGACCTCCATCGCCAGCAGCGTTTCCCCGCCGGCGCCGGTCCAATAGTAATAGAACATGTACAGCGCGAAGCCGATCGCCGTCGCGTAATAGATGACGTCGAGCGCAAAGGGCGAACGCGGTTCGGGCGTGGTGCCGGTCATGCGGTGTGGTCTCTTTACGGGAGCCAGAGCGAGGCGGGCGCAAAGCGGCCCGCCTCGTCGATTAGCCGGTCAAGGGACGCAATATCCTGACGATTTGGCTCTCACGATTTGCCGGTGGCGATGCGGGAATCCCACTTGCTGTCCCACTGGCCTTTTTGCTTGAGCCATTTCGCGAGACCCGGATGGATCGGCACCAGGCTGGCAGTCGATTCCAGTGCCTTCTTCTGGAACGCGGCCATCTGGCCGCCACCGATTTGCCTGAAGCTCGGATCGAGTTTGGCGAGATCGTCGGAGTGCTTGTCGATGATGTTCAGCATCTTGACCATCTCGTCGGTCGTTACGTTCATGCCGAGGTCGAAGCCCCAGTAGAACGGCAGCAGCGTGACGTGCTTGGTGTAATCGGCTTTCTTATGGAAGTTCGCCGGATCGACTTCTTCGATCGCAAAGCCGGCGGCCTTGAGCTTGGCCATCTCGTCCGCGCTCGGATTGAGCGCCGCCCAATCGACGGCGAGCGAGGCTTCGGTGATCCAGGGTGCCGGCGTCTTGCCGCCGGCGGCGTAGATGATGATGGCCTTGATCGAGCCGGACTGGAGTTGCGAGCCGGCGGTCGACAGATCGACCTGCTTGTAGATGTGCTTGACGCCGACCGCTTTCATCGCGTTTTCGAGATGCAGGCGGGTGTCGAAGGGAAGCGGGCCGGTATAGACGTTCTTGCCCGAGAGATCTTCCCACTTCTTGATCGTGTCGCGGTCGCTTGCCTTGATGGCAAGGCCGACGTCGAGCGTGTAGCACCACAGCGACTGAACCGGCTGCACCTTGACGTGCGACTTGAAGCCCTTGAAGCGGCCGGTGTCCGTGGCGAATTCCTTCAGCGCCACATCCGATCCGTAATAGCCGTCGAGATCGCCGGTGGCGAAGCCTTTCACGGTGCCGACGGCGCCGGGATAAGGCAGCACGCTGATGCGCAATTCCGGCATCTCTTTATTGAGAATGTCGGCGAGCACCACCAGCGCCTTGTGGCCGGACGAGCCGACCGGGCCGGTGCCCCATTTGATATCCTTTGGTGCCGACCAGGCCGGCGAACCGGCAAGCCCGATCAGGCCCAACGCACCGGCTGCAAAGAGTGCCGCAGTAAGGCCGCGCGCGGCGAGCGCGCGTGCCGAAAGAACGCTACTGTGCATGGCTTCATTCCTCCCAGAATTGCCGTGATTGTCATGGGCGCGGTTCGGCGCCTGTTCACCCTCGCTCCGCCTGGCTTTGGTTTCTTTATGGCGGAGGCAGATCGTTACGAAACTCGCGTTTGGCTGCCGTCGCCCCACCAACAGCAGCGCCTAATACTATCGGCTAATCGGCCCCTGCTTGGCAATTCCATATTTTGTGCTGTTTTGAGCCAAACCGGCGCTGGCAGCGCCGCCACAATGCGTTCCGGACAGCCTGAATCGAGGTTGCCGGCGCGTCGCAGAACTTGGGCGCTACCAGGGCGGCAACGCGCCGCAGCCTCAGCGCAGGCTCTCGACCACGCACGTCTGGTCGGCCACCTTGTTGTCGAACGCCCCGACGCCGAACAAGTCGCGGTCTTGCCGGTAGCTGAACTTGCAGCCGCCGTTCGACAGGTCGATCAAAAAGGTTTCCTTGTAGACGTTATATCGGCCGCGGCACGCCCCGGTCTTGAAGTCGATGCGTGAGTGCATGTCGACGGTGACGAGATATTTGTCCACCGCGGCAGACACCTCGCGCGTGCCTTTATTGGAATCCTTTCTGCCGTTGCAAACGCCGGGGAATTCCTCCTGCAGCGTTTCGCCGGACGCCATCTTGTAGGGGCTCAGGCCGGCCGAGCGGAAGGTGATTGCATCATCCTTGATCTCGATCACGCTGTCGAACTTGAAGGTCCGCTTCAGGAATGGCGGAATGATTGGAAAGGTGCCCGACACGCGGATCTTGACGCGCGGGTGTTTCCACGTCTCCTCAAGGGCGCGGCGGTCGGTCTCTCGCCGCGCGCGCAGGCGTTCGGCAATGGCGCGATCGGCGCCCGCCTTGTCGGCCTGATTGAGCGCGGCATAGACGTCGGCGCGCACCACGTAAGCCGCGGCGAGGTCCTTGTCGATGAGGATGGCGCGCGTTGCGTCGTCGAGACCTTTCGCCGCCGCGCTCAGCTTCAGCCGCGCCGCGGCACGGCCGACATAAGCGGCGGCGTCGATCGGATCGAGTTTCAGGGCGGCGGTGAAGTCCTTTTCGGCGTCGGCATAGTCAGCCCTGGCGGCGTAACCTTGCGCGCGCGCAACCCGGAAGGCCGCATTGGCCGGATCGGCCGCGATCGCCCGCCCGAAATCCGCCAGCGCGTCATCCATGCGGCCGACAGCCTGGTGCATCGTGGCGCGGTTGATGAAGGCGGCGCCGAACTTGCCGTCGAGGCGGATCGCCTCGTTGAAGTCGGCCATGGCGTGCGCGGTGTCGTGCAGTTGGAGATAGGCGCGGCCGCGGCTGTTGAAGGCGATGGCGTAACGCGGATTGCGCTCGATCGCCGCCGTGTAGTCGGCAATCGCCACGTCGGCATGGCCGCTGTCGCGCTGCGCCTGGGCGCGATCGTAAAACGGAGTGGCGTCTTCGGAAAAGAGGTCGATGGACTTGGTGAAGTCCACTACCGCCCGCTCGGGCTCGCCAAGTGCGACGTAGGTGAGCCCACGGCCGATATAGGTGTCGAACTCGTTATCGTTCAGTTTGACCATCTGGTCGTAGTCGAGCATCGCGCGCTTGAAATCGCCTTTGAGGCGGTAGGCGAGCGCGCGTTTGCTAAGAAAGCGTATAGCGTCCGGCTCCTTGTCGATCGCGGTGGTGTAGTCGGCAATGGCATGGTCGAAATCGGCCTTGCGCAGGTAGAGATCGCCACGGTCGGTGATAATCAGATAGTCCGTTTCCTTTTTCCGTTTGATATATTCGTCGAAGTCGGCGATTGCCTTGTCGATCTCGCCGATGTTGCGGTAGGCCGCGCTGCGGTTGAGATATTCAAAATAATAATCCGGGTGCTCCAAGAGAGTCTTGCTGTAGCCCGCGGCCGCCACCTTGAAATCGGCGAGAGCAAGTCCGGGCGCGCCCTTTTGGCGGTACAAATCGCCACGCGACGTCCGGCGATAGGGGCTGTCCTCCAATTTGATCGCAGCCGTGTAGTCCGCAATCGGCCGGTCGACTTCGCCACAATAAGCCATCAGTCGGGCGCGCTCGCTGTAGTTGTCGGCGGTCGGCGCGAGCTTGATGGCCCCGCCCGCATCGGCGAATGCCGTCTCGAGGTTGTTGTCGTAGGCATGCGCCCAGGCGCGCTTTAGGTAGGCCTTGGCGCGGTCGGCGTCGCTCTCGCCGCTATTGTCGATGATTTTGCTGCAGGCCGCGATCTTCTTCGCGTGGGGGTAGCCGCTCTCGCACAATTTCCATGCGGCGGGGCTCGCGGCTTGCGCAGTGCCGGCTGGCAGGATCACCGCCAACGCAAACGCCGCGCCGGTCAGAAGACGGCGCAGCGATTGCATTCCCGTTTGCCGTGCGCGGGTCATTTCGTGAGCGCGTCGACGGCGTGATAATCGTCGACCCCCCAGGGATGCGCCTCGGCGGCCTTTTTGTGTTCCTGCTCCTCGATGATGTCGGCCATCGAGCACTTCTGGTCGGTGCAGGGCTTGGCGGCGTCCACGGCCTTGCGGCAATTGTCCGGAATTTTGTCGCCCGCGCCAACGGTCAACTCGCCACGCACCGCCTTGCGCGCTATGAAGGCGCAGAACGGATCGTCGTCGTCATCGCTCTTCTGATCTGCGGCCGCGCCGGTTTGCTTCGGCTGGGCCTGTGCCGGCGCCCCGGCATCGGCCGGCGGCGATGCGTCGGCCGAATCGTCGGGCAAATCAGGATTGCCGCCGGCCAGCAACCTGCGCAGCCGGTCGCGCAAGCTCTCGATATTGTCCGCGGCGATGTCGGGGCACTTCTGGCCTGCGGCCGTTGTGGTGCCGCCCGTTTGCTCGGGAACGATTCCATCGCGCTGCGCCCAGGCATTGCGGAATTTGTTTTCCGCGCAAAGGCCGAGGGCCTCCGGGTCCTTCTCCTGGAAGTCGTTTTCCTGCAATTTGCACAGCGCCTTGATTTCCGGTTCGACGCTCATCACCACTTGGCCGAACTGATAGGCTTCGCAGGCGTTTTTCTCATCCTCGTTCTTGGCTTGCGCGCAAAGCCCGCGTTTTCGCACTTCGGGCAAAATATCCGGCACGCGCCACTGCAACTGATGGGATTTCAGCTTGCCAGCCGCGGCTGTTTTCGGCTTTTCGCAATCGAGCAGCGCGTCGACATCGGCTGGGATCTTGTTGTCGCGCACAAACTTGCGCAGCATCTTCTCCGCGCCGGCGCGGCTCGGGTCGTTCGCCGCAAAGCTTCTAGCCGCCGCCAGCAGGGCGAGTAGCTGCGATTGCTTCTGGGCGGGCACGATAATCTGATGCTTGTTGTTGCCTGGCGCGCGCCTTGTGGTGGCGGCTGGCGTCGAAGAAAATCCGCCGCCCGACCGATAACGCGGGGAGGGTATCTCACGCGGATCGCCGTTCCAGTTGTAATAGGTACCGTCGTAGCCAGTCGCCTGGCCGTTAGCGTCGTGCGCCGAATTGAGCGTGCTCCGATTTGAGACGAGCGTCGCCTGGCGCGCGGACTCCTGCGACTGCGAGAGTTCTTGCAGCATCTCTGGGCCGGCCACGCATTGCAGATTGTCGTTGTCGCAGACCTGGCCGTTCTGACAATAAAACGTGCAGACATAGGCACCGTGCCTGCGCACGAAGCAGGTCACGGTCGCCGACGCCGGCAGCGACCACAGCAACGCAAAGAGAAGAGCCAGAGCCGTCCCAAAGGACGCCCGGCATCCTGTCGACAACATGAAACCGCCCCCGATAAATCTCAGGAGGCGACTATGTTCAAGGGACCGGATTTTGCCAATAGGTCGCAGCGTCGTTTACGCGACCTTTATGGCCCGCCGCTTCGACGTTTCGTTGCTTCATTTGGGGAACCGGACGCTCCTAGTCGAACCGTCCGGCCGCATGCGCCAGCATGGTGTAAACCTTGCCGGTTTCCGACGTGAGATACGTGCGCGCGACCACCTGGCCGCGGTCGTCGCGCGAGACCTCTTCGAGCAGCCGCTCAAACTCGGCCACATAGCGGTCGACCGTCTGCTTGAATTCGCGGTCGCTGCGGTATTTGGCGCGGATCTCGTCGAAGGCCTTCTGTCCCTGCAATGTATAGAGCTGGCGGGTGAAGACGTTGCGTTCGCCGCGCTTGTAGCGGTCCCACAGATCGGCGGCCGCCTCGTGATTGATCATGCGGGCGATATCGACCGACAATGAATCGAGCGACTCGATGGTGTGACGCGGGCTACGCTCATCCGGGCGGCGCGGCGGCGGTTCGCGCATGGGTTCGCGCAAGGGTTCGCGTATGGGCTCTCGTGCGGGCTCGCGCGCCAATTCGCGCGCCGGCTCGCTCTCGTCGCGCGAAGCGCGGTTGAGCAAATCGGTGAGCCAGCCGCGCGGCGCGTTGCCTTGCGCCGGGCTGAGCGGCGGGGTTTCCTGCGCCCGGCGTGCGGCGGGCGCAAAACTCGCCGGGTCGGGACGAGTGGAACCGCGACCGCCGACGACCGCCAAGGCCGGCTCCTCGCGACGGCGCATCGGCTCGACCGCGTCGAGATTGCGGCCGTGGCGGGCGACGATGCGGTTGAGCTCGGCCAGCGCCTCGATCTGGTCGACGATGACGCGGCGCATCTGGGCGGCGCTTTCCGCGGTCTCCTGCGGCAGCTCGAAGACGCCGCGGCGCAGCTCGGCCCGGGTCTCTTCCAACTCGCGCTGCATCTCGGTCGCCATCTGCTTCATCTCGCGCACCGTCTGCGCGAAACGCTCGTTGGCGTCGCGGAACAGCGAGTCGGTGTCGCCCGACGTCTGCTCGTAGATGTCGCGCATCGCCGTCGTGACACGGCGGCGCTCGCCCTCGGCATGCTCCCGCACGCGATCGTATTGCTCGCTGATCGCGCGCGCGCTCTCGGTGCCGGTCTGCGCCACGACGCGGGTGATGTCCTCGGCCCGCTCGCGCACGTGATCGTATTGCTCGGCGATGACCCGGGCGCCTTCGGCGCTGGCCTGCGACACCACGCGGGTGATGTCCTCGGCGCGCGAGCGTACGCGGTCGTAGTGCTCGGCGATGACACGGGCGCCCTCGGAGCTGCTCTCCGAGACGATGCGGGCGATTTCCTCGGCCTGCTGGCGTGCAAGCTCGACCTGGTCGCCGACGGCGCGGGCGCCTTCGGTGGTCGAATCCGACACGATGCGGGCGACGTCGCGCGCGCGCGAGGAGGCGGCTTCCAGCGTCTCGTCGAGGAGGCCGGAG
>DATATS010000019.1:0-10622 GCA_036268675.1 Pseudolabrys sp. | reverse complement strand
AGGATCGGCACGACGCATTCGCGGAAGGTGCCGAGTTCCGCCGGGCCCTCCTTCGGATCGGCGTCCATCTTCGAGAAATAATCGACATCGGGCTTTGAAAAGACATAGCGCGCGTTGGGAAAGGTCGGCACCCATTTGCCGTCCTTTTGCCGCGTGTTCCAGCCGACATGATCGTGGTGCAGGTGCGTGCACATCACGATGTCGATCTCTTCCGGCTTGGCGCCGGCGGCGGCAAGCCGCTCGAGATAAGGCTCGTTCAGCATGTGCCAGAACGGGCGGCCGGGCTTGGCCTTGTTGTTGCCGCAGCAGCAATCGATCAGGATTTTTTTGCCGCCGACCTGCACCAGCCAGCTATGCACCGCCAGCCTGATCTGGCCGGTCGATGCATCGTAGTGGTGCGGCGCCATCCAAGCGCCATGCTCGGCCATATGCGCGTCGCCGAATTCGGGGAAAATATCGCGCAGCGGATAACTCGGAAGATTGATCTCCTCCACGCGCGTGACGGTCGCTTGGCCCACTTTGAACACCGGCAACTCCTTCCGACCGGCTCGTGCCAGTGGCGCGAGCGCCATGGATAGTCTATTCGGAAGTCCGCAGCGTCAAGCCGAGGGAGCGCCAAGCACGCAATGCCGACATCCGACGAGATCAAGCCGAAGCTCAAAGCGCCGGCGGGCACGACCGACACCCATATTCATTTCTACGATCATCGCTTCCCGGTCGCGAAAACGGCAGTGGTGAAGCCGGCCGATGCGCTCGTGCCGGAGTACATGAAGGTGCGTAAGCTGCTCGGCATCGAGCGCACGGTTGTCGTTCAGGCTTCCGCCTACGGCACCGACAACAGCTGCCTGCTTGCGAAGATGGACGAGATAGGGCCGAGCGCGCGGGCGGTCGTCATCGTCGATGCGAGCGTCACCGACGCCGAGCTCGACCGGCTGACGAAACTCGGCGCGCGCGGTGTCCGCTTCTTCATGCTCCCCGGCGCGCCGCTGCAATGGGACCAGCTTGAAGCGGTCGCTGCACGCGTTGCACCCTTCGGCTGGCACGTCATTTTTCAGATGGACGGCCGCGACCTCGCCGAGCGCGAAGCCATGCTCCGGCGATTTCCTGCGAAGGTCATCATCGACCACACCGGCAAGTTTCTCGAGCCGGTCGGCGTCGACCACCCGGGCTTTCGCACGCTGATGCGGCTCGTCGATACCGGTAATTTCTGGGTCAAGCTCGCGGGCCCCTACGAGACCTCGAAACTGGGGCCGCCTTATTACAACGACGTCGGCGTGCTGGCAAAGACGCTGGCCAAGGCCGCGCCCGAGCGCATGGTGTGGGCGAGCAACTGGCCTTACGCCGGTGCCAAGACAAGACCGGATAACGACGCCCAGATGATCGACTTCCTGCTCGACTGGATTCCGGACGAGGCCGCGCGCCATAAGGCGCTGGTCGACAACCCCGCCGAGCTTTATGGCTTCTAGCCGCGCGGCTTGTCGCGGAACTTGTCCATCAGCGCCTTGTCCTGGCCGCCGTCGATCTCGATCATGGTGCCGTTGACCATCTGCATCATCGGCGATGCCAGCATGACGACGAGGTTGGCGACTTCGTCGACCTCTGCGATGCGCCCCATCGGGATCGAGGCCGGCGCCAGTTTGTCGGCTTGCTCGCGTGGGATATTCATGTCGCGCGCCATCGCGTCGACCAATCCGGCCCAGCGCTCGGTGCGCACCGGCCCGGGGTTGACCGCGACGAATGAGACGCCGTCCTTTCCATATTGTCCGGCAAGCGACATCGTCAGGTTCTGCCCCGCCGCGTTGGCGGCGCCTGGGCAGATTTCCCAATAAGACGGCTTCACGCCGTCATTGCCGATCAGGTTCACGACGCGGCCACCGCCCTGCTTCACCATGACAGGGAGGACGTAGCGCAAACAGCGCACATAGCCCATGAATTTGAGTTGAAGACCTTTCTCCCAATCGTCCTCGGTCAGATGCTCGATCACGCCGCCGGCGGCGGAGCCCGCGTTGTTGACCATGATGTCGGCGCGGCCGAGCGCCTTGACGGCCTGCTCGATGAAATTCCTGGCGTCCTTGTCCTGCCGCAGATCGGCGGCGATGGCGACGATCTTGCGACCGGTCTCCTTGGCGATCTCGTTGGCGGTTTTTTCCAGCGGCTCCTTGCGGCGCGCGCAGATTGCAACGTCAACGCCCTCTTTCGCCAGCGCCAGCGCGATGCCTTTGCCGATACCTTCCGATCCGCCGGTCACCAGCGCGGTCTTGCCTTTGAGCTTGAGGTCCATTGCGATGCTCCTTTGAGATTTCTACCCACGTCTCTTGGACATGTTGGATTTCGTGGATTTTTCCGATTCGCCCACGCCGAGCATAATCGCCCAAGCGTTCAGCGCGACCGAAACAAGCAGGGCGACGTTGGAAATCGTCACCGCATGCATGCCCCAATTCGCGCCTTTCACCAGCGCTACGCCACCGGCGAGGCCAATCAAGAAACAGGCGTTGAATACGACCGAACGATGAATCGCGAAGCCTGCGCGCTTGGCAACACCCCAATCCTTGAAGATGAAGACGGCGTTCCTGATCGCCAACGTAAGGCCGTAGCCGTTGACCAACGCCAACGCGGCGCCGAGGGACCAAATCGGCTGCGGCGTGAGAACGAGCGCGCCTTCCACCAGTGTGATAATGAGATAATAAGAGTTGCTACGCGCGCGCCGGCGATAACCAACATTGTTGACGATCTCTTCGAGGTGCAGAGACGTAACGACGAACAGCAGGCCAAGCAGCGCCGCCGATGACGTGCCGAGCATGACGTAAAGGTCGTGCCAGTGGTCGGGCAGGATTGGGTTCTCCATTCCATCAATCCGTCATAGCTCGATGCGACGCGCATCGCATTTTCGATTTAACACCTCAACGCCTGCGCTTGCTTTCACCTCGCCCGATTCCCAACATCATCATCCAGGCATTCCAGATGCCCGCAACGAGAGAATGCGTATAGCTGATCGTTACCAGATAGAGGCCCCAATCGTCAGCGACCATGAGCGCCATCGACCCCGCGATGCCGACGAGATAACCGGTCGTGAAAAACATCCCGCGATAGAACGAGAATCCACCACGCTCGGCCGCGCTCATTCTCACCGCTTTGTAAACAAGGTTCAGCGGAAACCAAAGCCCCCACAGATTGAGGATCAGAAGTTCAGCGCCGAGAAGGCGGATCGGTTGCGGCGTGAGGATCGCAGTGGCCTGAATCAGCGTCCCCACCATAACGAGCATGGTGTTTTGAACGCGGACCTTGAACATCTCGACGCTGACAATCTCGCGCACGTGCAGCGTCGAGGCGACAAAGAGCAGGCCGATCAGCGCCGCCGACGAGGTGCCGAGCATCAGGTATAGATCGCGCCACGCATCGGGAAGATGAGCGCTGTCCATGACCGTTTCTCAGCCGCCTGCCGGCTTGTGCGCCAGCCATCGCCCGGCTTCGGCATCCGCGATGAGTTCGCCCACCGCGGCGTTGAACTTCACCGGCTCTTCGCTGGTGATTGTGTGGCCGGAGCGCGGAATGACGCACAGTCCCGCGGTCGGCACGATGCGGCGCAGGAACACGCTGGCGTCGACGCCCCATTCGTCCTCGTCGCCGACCAGCACCAGCAGCGGCGGCGTGAACTTGCGCAAGTCAGCTTCCATGTCCCACAGCGTCGGGCGCTTGGCCTGAAGGTTGAGCATCACCAGCGAATGCCCGAGGGCGGAGTGCTCGCTCAGCATCTTGACGAATTCGGCGTAGCCACGCGGATCCTTGTTCTTCTGCGCCTGACGCGTCGGTCCGTCGGCGTAGCGGGTTGCTGCTTCAGCCATCGGGGTCTGCGCGAACATCTTGCCGGTCTCGCGCGAGACCGCGCGCGATTGCTCGACGACCTTGGCATCCGGGCTTGAACCGTAGCCGCATCCGGCCGCTGTCACCGAGATGCAACGCTGCGGATATTTGATGCCGACATGCAGCGCGGTGGCGGCGCCCATCGAATGGCCCACGACATGCGCCTTGTCGATTCCGAGCGTGTCCATCAGCGCGATCACGTCGTCGCGGAAAATAGCCTGGCTGTATTTCGCGCCATCCTCCGGCACATCGGAAGGCGGATAGCCGCGCTGACTATAGGTCACGCAACGATGCGCCCGCGAGAAATGCCTCACCTGCGGTTCCCAGGTGCGCCAGTCGCCGGCAAATTCATGAACGAAGACAATGGCCGAGCCCGTGCCGGCCTCTTCGTAATAAAGCCGCGTACCGTCGTGCGCCGTGATTTGCGGCATTTCGTTCCCCGTTGCCGCCGATTATTTGCACGCAAAGCAATCCCGGTAAAGCGGACTGCCGGCCGCCGCGCCGGCTTGCAGCGATACCGGCGCCGTCGTGCGCAACACGCGCTCCGCACCGTGCGGCAGCGGACTTTGGCCTTGCGCGGGACGCCGTGCCTCCGGCGCCATCCCTGCCGGCAAAATTGGCAGCAGGGCCGCAGCAAGGCCTATGAATATGAACGTTGGGCTCACTTCGCCCACTCAGTCGTTGGGCGCCAAACGATTGCGCTGCAAACGAAGGTTTGGCGGGCGCTTTTCTTTGGACCAAATCTCAGGCATTCTCGGCCCAATCAACAAGACCAACGAATTTCCAAGGGAGGATGAATCATGAAACGCATGTTACTCGCCGCCAGCGCTGTGCTCGCGGCAGGCCTCATCGGCGGTGGCGCCAATGCGGCCGGCACCATCAAGATCGGCGTCGTCCTGCCGTATTCCGGCCAGTTCGCCGATGGCGCCAAGCAGATCGACGAAGGCATCAAGCTCTACATGAAACAGCATGGCGACACCGTCGCCGGCAAGAAAATCGAAATCATCCGCAAGGATGTCGGCGGCATCGCTCCGCCGGTCGCCAAGCGGCTGGCCGAAGAACTTGTCGTGCGCGACAAGGTGGACATTCTGGCCGGCTGGCTGCTGACGCCGAACGCAATCGCCGGCTGCGGCGTGTCGGCGCAAGCCAAGAAAGTCTCGGTGATCATGAACGCGGCGACGTCGATCATCGTCGACAAATCACCCTATTGCACCCGCTCGGCATTCACGCTGTCGATGGTGACCGAGACGCTGGGCAACTGGGCCGCCAAGAGCGGCATCAAGAAGGCCTACACCATGACGTCGGACTACGCGCCCGGTCATGACTCCGAAGCTGGCTTCATCAAGGGCTTCAAGGCCGGTGGCGGCGAGATCGTCGGCTCGGTGCGCATGGCGGTCGCCAATCCCGACTTCTCCGCTTACGTCCAGCGCGCCAAGGACCTCAATCCGGAAGCGATTTTCGTCTTCATTCCAGGCGGCGCGCAGCCGGCGGCAATCGGCAAGGCGTTCGCCGAGCGCGGTATCGATACCAAGAAGGTCAAGATCATGAGCACGCAGGAACTCGGCGACGATACTGCGCTCAAGAACATGGGCGACACGGCGCTCGGCATCATCACCGCGTCGCCTTACGACCACAATCTCAAGACCAAGAGAAATGAGGCGTTTGTCGCCGCCTACAAGAAGGAGTTCGGCTCCGACAATCCAAACTTCTTCTCGGCCGGCGGCTATGACGGCATGACGCTGATCTACGACGGCCTGAAGAAGACCAAGGGCGACGCCGACGCCGATAAACTCATCGGCGCGATGAAGGGCACCAAATGGGCGAGCCCGCGCGGCCCGATGATGATCGATCCGGCGACTCGCGACGCGGTCGAGAACATCTACATCCAGAAGGTGGAGAAGGTCGGCGGCAAGCTGGTCAACGTCGTGATCGACACGGTCCCGAACGTGAAAGACCCGGTGCACGAGGCGATGAAGAAGAAATAATAGCCGGCCCGGACCTGAGTTTGGATGGGGCGGCCATGACGGTCGCCCCATCCTTTATGGATCGGCGCCGATAGCGTATCACGGTGTTTCAGTCCCGCTGAGGAACGCTGAAAGCCATGCTCCCTCCGGTTATCGGTGTGTTGTTCGACGGCATCGCCTACGGGATGCTGCTGTTTCTATTGTCGGTCGGCCTGTCGGTGACACTCGGCCTGATGAATTTCGTCAACCTAGCGCATTGCGCCTTCGCCATGCTCGGTGGCTATGTCACCGTGCTGCTGATGAACAGCTTCGGCTGGCCGTTCTTTGCCACGCTGCCCATGGCCTTCATCGTCACGGCCGCCGTCAGCGTCGGTTTCGAGCGCGTGCTCTATCGGCGGCTTTACCGGGCGAGCGACCTCGACCAGGTGCTGCTGACCATCGGGATTGCCTTCATCTCGGTGGCGGTGGCGGCTTATTTCTTCGGCACAACCCAGCAGCCGATCAACGTGCCGTCCTATATGCGCGGCTCATTCAACGTAATGGGCCTCGATATCGCCGTCTACCGGCTGTTTCTGGTCGGCGTCGGCGGTGTGATCACATTGCTGCTGATCGGCGCGCTCGAACTCACGCGCTTCGGCGCGCAGGTGCGCGCCTCCGTCGACAATCAGCGCATGGCGAGCGGGCTCGGCATCAACGTCGAGCGCACCTTCGCCGTCACCTTCGCGATCGGCTCGGGGCTTGCCGGACTTGGCGGCGCGCTTGCGATCGAGATCGTCGGTCTCGATCCTAATTTCGCTTTCACCTATCTGATCTACGTGCTGATCGTCGTCTCGGTCGGCGGGCTCGGCTCCATCGCAGGCTCGCTGGTGGCCGCTATCCTGATCGGCGTCAGCGACATCGCCGGCAAATATTATGTGCCGCAACTTGGCGCCTTCCTCATTTATCTGGTGATGCTGGCAATCCTGATGTGGCGGCCGGTCGGCCTGTTTGGGAAGCGCTGACATGTCGATCATCTCGGAGGCCGCCAGCGGGCCGGTCAAATATCTCAAGGCGCAGACGCGCTGGCATCCGATTGAGACGGTGTTTTGGCTGGCGACGCTGCTGCCGTTTTTCTTCCTGCCGGACTATCTCCAGCTTGCCAGCCAGATTGCGATCACGGCGCTGTTCGCGCTCTCGCTCGATCTCATCCTTGGCTATGCCGGCATTGTCTCGCTCGGCCACGCCGCCTTCTTCGGCACTGGCGCCTATGCCGCCGGCCTGTTCTCGAAATTCGTCTGGGGAGAGCCGCTGACCGGCCTGATCGTCGGCACCATCGCCGCCGCCTTGCTCGGCTATGCGTCGAGCTTCGTCATTGCGCGCTTCCGGCACCTGACGCTGATCATGATCACGCTCGGTCTCGGCCTGCTATTGCAGGAAGCGGCGAACAGCGCGAGCTGGCTAACCAATGGCAGCGACGGCTTGCAGGGCGTCACTATCTGGCCGCTGCTCGGCTATTTCAGTTTCGATCTCTACGGCTATACGGCTTATTCCTATTCGCTCGCCGTGCTGTTCATCGTATTCCTCGGCGCGCGGCGGCTGATCAATTCGTCGTTCGGCCTGGCGTTGCGCGGCATTCGCGAAAATCCCCTTCGCATGCCGGCGATCGGCGCGCCGAGCCGCGCGCATATCCGCATCGTCTATACGATCTCTGCAGCCATGGCCGGCATCGCCGGCGCGCTGATCCTGCAAACCACGTCGACCGTCGCGCTCGATTCGCTTGGCTTCGAGCGTTCGGCCGAGCTTCTGGTGATGCTGGTGCTGGGCGGCGCCGGAATGCTGTATGGCGGGCTGGTGGGCAGCACGATCTTCATGGTGGCGCGCGACCAGTTCTCCGGCATCGCGCCGCAATTCTGGTATTTCTGGATCGGCCTGCTGCTGATCGTCGTGGTGATCTTCCTTCCCAACGGCATCCTCGGCGGATTGTCGAAGATCGCCGCGCAGTGGAGACGGCGATGACCGCGATAGCGCTCTCCACCCGGGGTCTGTCCAAGAGTTTCGGCTCGCTGGAGGTAGCGCGCGGCATCGAACTGAATTTGCCGGTTGGCGCGCGCTACGCGCTGATCGGTCCGAACGGCGCCGGCAAGACCACGCTGATCAATCTGATCACCGGCATGCTGGCGCCCAATGCCGGACAAATTTTCCTGGACGACGAGGACATCACCGCCCTTGAGCCGCAGGACAGGGTGCGGCGCGGACTCGCCCGTACTTTTCAGATCAACACGCTGTTTCCCCGCCTGAACGCGCTGGAAGCGGTCACACTGGCGGTTGCCGAGCGGCGCGGCATTGCAATGCAGTTCTGGCGAAATATCGCCGTGCACGGCGAAGCGATCGAAGAGGCCTACGATATTTTGGCGAAGCTGCGGCTGGGCGAGGACTGTTACCGGCCGACACGCGAATTGCCGTATGGCCGCCAGCGGCTTTTGGAAATCGCGCTGGCGCTCGCAACCAGGCCGCGGGTGTTGCTGCTCGATGAGCCAGCGGCCGGCGTGCCGCACGAGGAAAGCGGCGAGATTTTCGAGGTCGTGGCGGGCCTGTCCGACGATCTGACTTTGCTGTTTATCGAGCACGACATGCAGGTGGTGTTCCGCTTTGCCACACATATCATCGTATTGGTCGGCGGGGCGGTGTTCACCGCGGGCTCGCCGGCCGAGATCGCCGCCGATGCTGGCGTGCGCGAGGTTTATCTGGGCACGCGCAAACATGGCTGAGCCACTTCTCCAACTGCAAAAGGTCACGGCGGGCTATGGCGATGCGCTGGTCCTGCATGACGTCTCACTCGACGTGCAGGAACACGGCAGCCTTGCCGTGCTTGGCCGCAACGGCGTCGGCAAATCGACGCTGCTATTGACGATCATGGGTTGCACCCAATTGCGCGCCGGCCGCGTGTTGTGGCGCGGTCAGGATATTTCGCGCACTCCGCCGCATCGGCGCGCCGCCAACGGCATCGGCTGGGTAGCGCAGGAGCGAGACATCTTTCCCTCGCTGACGGTGGACGAAAATCTTACCGTCGCGGCGCGGCCGGGCCCGTGGAATATCGACGCGGTGTTCAAACTGTTTCCGCGGCTGTCCGAGCGGCGGCGCAACATGGGCAACCAGCTGTCCGGCGGCGAGCAGCAGATGCTGGCGACCGCGCGCGCGCTGATGACCAATCCGTCGCTGATGCTGCTGGACGAGCCGTTCGAGGGGCTGGCACCGGTGATCGTCGACGAATTGATTGCCGCGTTCAAGCTGATGCTAGCCGACCGCAGAATCGCCATCGTGCTGATCGAGCAGCATGCCGAACTCGCGCTCGAGTTGACCTCATATGCCATCGTGCTGGAACGCGGCGCAGTGGCGCACCGGGCGGATTCGCCCGTGCTGGCGAAGGATTTGCCGACGCTCGAACGGCTGGTCGGGTTGCGCGTGGCGGCAACCGCGTGACATTCTAGCGGTCCTGCAAACCGACGGTGCGTCATGCCCACTCCGATGATTCCGAAAGACCGCTCCGATTATTCAGCAATCGTCGACCGCCCGCCGCTCAAATTGCCGGGTAATGCGCGCATCGTATTCTGGACCATCGTCAATTACGAGGTGTGGGACATCGCCAAGCCGATGGCGCGGCAATTGCTGCCGGCCCCAACCGGCGTGCCGCTGATGCCCGACGTGGTGCATTGGGCGTTCCATGAATACGGCATGCGGGTCGGCTGCTGGCGCTTCCACGAATTGTTCAAGCGCCTGAAAATCAAGCCGACGCTCGCGGCCAATGCGCGCATCTGCGAGGACTATCCACGCGTCGCGCAAGCTGCGCGAGACGATGGCTGGGAATTCATGGGGCACGCCTATGAGCAGGGACCGATCCACAAGGAAGCGGACCAGGCCGGCATGATCAAGCGCACGATGGAGATCATGCAGACATTCACCGGCAAGCGGCCGGTCGGCTGGCTCGGCCCCGGCCTCACGCAAACATTGGAGACGCCCGACCTGCTGACCGCCGCGGGCGTGAAATATATCGGCGACTGGGTCTATGACGACGAGCCGACCGTGATCCGCACCGCTAACGGCCCGCTGGTGACGCTGCCCTACACCATCGAACTCAACGACATTCCGATGATGCTGATCCAGCACCACGAAAGCGACTATCTCTTGAAGCGCACGATCGATCAGTTCGACCGGCTCTATACCGAGAGCAAAAAGCGCGCAAAGATCGTGGCGCTTGCCATCCACCCCTACATCAGCGGCCAGCCGCACCGGATCAAATATCTCGAAGCGATCTACAAATACGTCAACAAGCACAAAGGCGTGCTGCACTGGAACGGCGCGCAGATTCTCGATTGGTATCAACCGATCGCCGCCAAGCAATTGAAGGCCGCAGAATGAAATTCCAAAAACCATCCGTCGGCATGCTGCCGAACGACCGTCTCGCCTATTCGCCGATCATTGCCCGCAAGCCGCTCAAGCTGCCGAAGGGCGCGCGCATGGTGGTTTGGACCATTACAAATGTCGAGGAATGGGACCCGACGCAGACCATGCCGCGCACGGTGTTGACGCCGCCAGCCGGCGGTTCGCCAATGCCGGATATTCCGAACTGGTGCTGGCACGAATACGGCAACCGCGTCGGCTTCTGGCGGCTGTTGCAGATCTATGACGAGTTCAAGATTCCGGGCGTGATGAACATCAACGGCGTCGCCGCCGAGGCCTACCCGGATATCGTCAAGGCCGCCGCCGAGCGCAACTGGGAATTCATCGGCCATGGCTACACCCAGCGCAACCTGCAAAAGG
>DATATS010000018.1:0-2606 GCA_036268675.1 Pseudolabrys sp. | reverse complement strand
CCGAAATGATCGTGTCGCGCTGGATTGCGATGGGCGATAGCTGCTAGTCATCCTGCAACGCAGCGATCAATCGGGGAGGATGCCGGTGCCCGCTTCAATGCAAGGCGAAATGCAGCCGACGATCTATCGTTTCAAGCTTGGCGGCTTCGAGGTCGCCACCATCATGGACAGCAAGGTGACCCGTTCCGGCCTGACGCCGAGTTTTGGCGGCGAGACGGGCGCTGCCGACGTGAAGGCGCTGGCCAAGGCAAACCGCATCGATCCTGATCGTTACGAGCATCCGTTCACGCCTATTGTGGTCAATACCGGCAAGGAGCTGGTGCTGTTCGACACCGGCTGCGGCTCGCTCAGCGCCGAATACGAACAGATGAAAGGCCGGCTGCCGCCGGGCAATCTGGTCGACCGCCTCGCGCAGGCCGGCTACAAGCCCGAGGATATCGATGTGGTGGTCGTTACCCACGGCCATCCCGACCATATCGGCGGCCTGACCAAAGGCGGCGCGCCGGTGTTTCCCAAGGCGCGCTACGTGTTCGGCGCCGCCGAGTTCGACTTCTGGAAAAAAGGTGAGAACGTGCGCGACGCGCGCAAATTCAATCGCGAGCTCTATGTGAATATTTGTCTGCCGCTCGCCGACAAAGCAAGTTTCATCAAGCCGGGCGACGAGGTCGTGTCGGGCATCCGCGCGGTCGATGCCTTCGGCCATTCGCCCGGTCTGATGGCATTCACCATCGAGAGCAACGGCAAGCGCATGATCAATTGGGCCGACACCTGCAACCATTACGTGATCGCGATTCAGCGGCCCGACATTCATCTCGATGTGGACGACGACAAGGACAAGGCGGTCGCGACCCGCAAGCGCATCCTCGACATGGTGTCGAAGGATGAACTGCTGGTAGCCGGTTTCCACATGCCGTTCCCCGGACTGGGCTACGTGGAAAAGGCCGGCGGCGCGCACCGCTGGGTGCCGCACAGCTACCAGATGAATTTATAGGACGCGGCGCGGCGGACATCCTTCTTGTCATCGCCGCGTCCAGCCCGGTGACGACAAGACTAGCCTTCTCTTCGCCGCGCCGTGACAGCAATCGACAGCAACGTGCGTTGTGCGATGGCCTCGCCAAGATCGGCGTTGCGGCGGATGTCGAGCGCGGTGGCGGCCAGTTGATCCATGGCGCGCAACAAGCGGACTGACGACCAGTTGCGCAAGGCTTCGCCCACCTGGGCGGCGCGGCTGAAATGCACTGGCGGGCCGCCGCGCTTCATGGCGAATTCGATCGAGTCGCCACCCTCCACCGCGAGCTTCATCTTGTGCAGATTGGCGACGTGGCGGATCGCCGCGGAAATAATCGCGGCCGGCGAGGAGCCGCCGGCGCGCGCCTTGGCGAATTCGGTTTCGACCTCCGCGGTCCTGCCGGCAAAGCCCGCATCGATCACGCCGTCGAGCGCCAGGTTGGAGGCGTCCGACACCACCGCGGCGATGTCGGCAAGTTCGATTCGCTCCTTGCCCTGGGCGTAAAGCACAAGCTTGCGGATTTCGCCGCGCGAGGCGAGCCGGTCGCCGCCCAACAGCGCCAGCAGGCCCGCGCGCGCGTCCGGCGCGATGGCGAGCTTGGCCGCGCGCATCTCCTCGTCGATTAGCCGTCCGACCGCTGCATCGTTGTCGGCATAGCAAGGCAGCGCCGCGGCCACCTTGGCCTTTTCGCACAGCGTGCGCAGCGGCGAGGTCTTCTTCAGGTCGCCGGCCTCGATGATGACGCGGCATTCGTTCGAGGGCGAGGCGATCACTGTCTCGACCGCGGCGGCAATGTTGCGCGCGCCCGCCTTCACCAGAATCGCGCGGCGGCCGCCGAACAGCGGCACCGTGTGCGCCTCCTCGACCAGCCGCGACGGATTGCCCGACAGATCCTCGCCTTCGATGCGCACAAAGGAAAACGGATCGCTGGGATCGTCGACGCTGGCGCGCACCAATTGATCGGTACGCTCGCGCACGAGACCGGCGTCGGGTCCGAACACCAGCACGATCGGCGTAGCCGGGTCGGGTCGGGCGACGAAGCGATCGATCTCGGAGCTTTTGATGGCGGTCATCTCTGCTTGTCATCACCGGGCCGGCGCGCGGCGCCGAGTCCCGATGATCCCGATAATAAGAGCACGTGCCCTCCTAAGCGAGATGGCCGGGACAAGCCCGGCCATGACAATTCATATTCCGGCGGTCACGTCCCCGCGACGAAATACGACGCCAGGCGCGAACGGATATTGTCGGCAATGACCTTGGCGGCGCGGTTCTCGGCATCGCGCAGGCCGCGCTGGCCGGCAAATCGCTGCTCCTGGCCGGGGATATTGAACGTCACGCGCGCGAAGGTCTGTCCGGTAACAACGGTCTTGCCGGTGGCGATATTGGTCAGCGTATAGGTCGCGTCGATCCCGTAATCCTGGATGTCCGAGCGCGCGGTATTCACGTCCACGACGATTTGCGAGGAGTTGGATATCAACCGAACGGTCAGCCGATGGGTGGTGGAGCCGGGCTGGCCGCCGCCGGTGAGATCGTAAATCAGCTCGTTGCGCACGCCGACGCTGACGCGGGAGAGGCGGGTGCCTTGCGGCGTCTTGAT
>DATATS010000017.1:0-5209 GCA_036268675.1 Pseudolabrys sp. | reverse complement strand
CGCCGATGCGACCCGCTCAATTGCACAGTCCGACGATCAGGTCGCGGCTGCTGCGGCCGAGCTTGCCCGCACGGTCGGCGCGCAGGCGGTTCTGGTGACGCGCAGCGAAGCCGGCATGACGCTTGTTGCCGGCGGTGCGCCCGTTCACGTGCCGGCCTATCCGGTGCGCGTGCGCGACGTGTCGGGCGCGGGCGACACCGTGGTTGCCGTGGTCGCGTCCATGCTGTCGATGAAGGCCGATTTCGAATCCGCCATGCGCGCGGCCAATGCCGCCGCGGCGGTGGTGGTCGGAAAACGCGGCACGGCGACGCTCACAATCGCGGAATTACGCTCGCGCATTTTGCCGGCGGCAACGCTCGCGCCGGAAGAAAAGATCGTGTTCGACTGGGCGCTGCTCGACGAGCATCTGGCCGAATGGCGCAAGCAGGGCCTGCGCGTCGGCTTCACCAATGGCTGCTTCGATCTGCTGCATCCCGGCCACGTCAAATTGCTGGCCGGCGCGCGCGCCGCCTGCGACCGCCTGATCGTCGGCCTCAACGGCGATGCCTCGGTGACGCGGCTAAAAGGGGAGGGGCGTCCGGTGCAGACGGCGCAGGCGCGCGCCGAAGTGCTGGCGGCCCTCGAAGCGGTCGACCTCGTCGTTGTGTTCGATGAGGACACGCCGGAAAAGCTGATCGCGCGCGTTAAGCCGACGGTGCTGGTCAAGGGCAGCGACTACAAACGCGAGGATGTTGTCGGCCACGCCATTGTCGAAGCGGCCGGTGGCCAGGTGATCCTGATCGAGATCGTGCCCGGCCATTCGACCAGCGCGATGGTGGCGCGCACGCGCTCGCCCAAGGCGCGCTGAAGCGCGCTGAAACGTGATCGGAAAGATGACATTGCGGATCGGGCATCCATGCCGAGACTGAGCGCCGTAATAATTACCAAGAACGAAGCCGCCAATATTGCGGATTGCCTCGACAGTGTTGCATTCTCCGACGAGCGTATTGTCGTCGATAGCGGCAGCAGCGATGAGACGGTGCGCATTGCCAAGGAGAAAGGCGCGCGCGTCGAGCAGCATGAGTTTACTGGATACGGCGCGCAGAAGAATTTCGCGCTATCGCTCGCCCAAGGCGATTGGGTGCTGTCCGTCGATGCCGATGAGCGGGTCAGTCCCGCGCTCGTCGCCGAGATCGAGCGTACGATCGCGGGCGGACATGCCGACGGCTACCGGATGCCGCGCCGCTCGACCTTTTGCGGACGCGTGATGCGGCATTCCGGATGGTGGCCGGATTATGTGCTGCGGCTGTTCCGGCGCGGCCGCGCGCGTTTTTCCGACGACATCGTTCATGAGCGCGTGATCTGCGATGGGCCAATCGAGCGGCTCGCCGAGCCGCTCGATCACGTCGCGGTGCGGCGAATCGAGGACTCTCTGTCACGCATGGATCGATATTCGACCGCCGGCGCGGAATTGATCGTCGCGTCTGGCCGGCGCCCCTCGTTCATGACAGGGATAACCCATGGGATTTTTGCGTTCTTCAAGACCTATGTGTTGCGCGCCGGCTTTCTCGACGGGCGTGAAGGTTTCCTTCTTGCCGTGGCCATCGCCGAGGGCAGCTATTATCGCCACATGAAAGCCTGGCTGCGGGGACGCGACCGTGGTTGAGAAGCGCGGCGCGCGCCCGGTCCACGTTTTGATTTTCGAGCCGCGCGTCGAAGGGCATCATCTCGGCTTTCTCAAGGTTATAAGCGAAGCGCTTGCCGGTGCCGATTATCGATTGACGCTGGCAATCAATACGCAGCCCGAGCCGTATGCGCGAATTCGCGCCGTCATGCCGGACATTCTTGGCCGCGCTTCGATCGTTTCCGCGACCGATGGCGGCTCCGGCGTTGCGCGCGTCGCGGCCCTGTTCGGCCAAGCGCAGGCGGATCTGGCGTTTCTTCCGAACCTGGACGAGATCGGATCGAGCATGCTGCGCCGCGCGGCGTTCGGGTTCACACTGCCGCAGGAGTTACGTGGCCGGTTGGGCGGGATTTATCACCGCCCGCGTTTTCTCGGTTCTCTTGGGTTTTCGCCAAATCAGCAACTGAAGGCGGCGGGATTCTCGCGCCTGCTGCATCGCGGCCAATTCAGTCATCTGCTGTTGCTCGATCCTTACTTGCAGGCCGAACTCAAGACGCGTGGGCCGGGCGCGCCAGTGTTTTACATTCCGGATTTCTTCCCGACGAATTTCACGGCCGATCGCGCCGCCGCCCGGCGTCAATTTGACCTGCCCGAAGGCAAACGCGTGTTTCTTTTCTACGGCCTTGGCAATCGCCGCAAAGGCCTTGGCCTCCCCGTGCGGGCCATGCTGGCCATGGCCGACGACACGCCGGCATTTCTGCTTTGTGCCGGGAAGCAGGCGGCCGATCGAGGGGTTGCGCAAGGCCTGGAACGGCTTGCCGAACGCGGTCGCGCGCGCGTCATCGATCGTTACGTGACCGATGAAGAAGAAAAGAGCTTGTTTGCCGCCAGCGATTTTGTGCTTTTGCCTTACCACAGGCACTTCGGCGTCAGCGGCGTGCTTATGCGCGCGATCGGCGCTGGACGACCGGCGATTGTTTCGGACGAGGAGTTGCTGGGCCGCCTGACACGCGAGCGCGGTCTTGGTATTCTATTTCGTTCGGGCGATCCTGTTGCGCTTCAGTACGCCATCGAGCGTGCGGCGCTGGCATCGCAGGAGGATATGGCGCGTTGGCAGGCAGCGGTGCGTGCAGACGCACCAAACTGGACTCAGAGCGCATTTTGCGACGCGCTGATTGCTTCGTTCAAAGACGCAGTGGAGCGACTGAACCTATGATCGATCGTCATCAACTCTCCCGCGTTGCGGACGGGCTCGCGATCGCCATTGCAATAGCGCTGCCATGGTCGACATCGGCAACCGGTATTCTGCTGGTGCTATGGCTGCTCGCGCTGGTCGCTGCGCTGAATTGGGCCGACCTGCGCCGCGAACTATTGACGCCGGCCGGAGGGCTGCCGGTCCTGCTGGTCCTGTTCGCCTTGCTTGGGATGGCATGGGCGGACGCGACGCTTGCGGAGCGCGGAAAAGCGCTGGAGCATTTCCTCAAGCTACTGGCGATCCCGCTGCTGCTGATGCAATTTCGTCGGTCCGACAAGGGTTTCTGGGTCTTGGGCGGTTACCTTGTTTCCTGCATCGTTTTGCTGGCGGCCTCGACGCTGGTCGAATTCGTTCCCGGATTTTCATTCGTTGCAATGAAATACGGTCATGTCCTTGTGAAGAACGAAGCGACACAGAGTGGTGAATTCGCGACATGCATCTTCGGGATGATTTTTCTGGCCTATGAATCGATGGCGCGGCGGCAGTGGTTATGGTTCGCCGTTCTTTCCACGCTTATTCTCGGGATGCTGGCCAACATCGTCTATGTGGCGACGGGGCGCACGGCGCTGGTTGTCATGATGGTCCTGTTCGTTCTTTTTGTCGCGAAGAAACCGGGAATGCGCGGAAAGCTTGTTTTGATCTCGGTCGCGATCGTCCTCGTCGCCGTGGCCGCACTATCGTCATCCTTTTTGCGCGGTCGCGTCACGCAGATCTGGACCGACTATCAAAAATACGAGTCGGTTGATGCTCGTAATTCTTCGGGCGAGCGCGTTGAATTCGCCAAGAAGTCGATGGCCTTCATCCGCGCGGCGCCTGTCATCGGGCATGGCACCGGCAGTATTCCCTCGCTGTTCGCAAAGTCGTCAATCGGGAAAACCGGCGCCAAGGGATCGGCGACGACCAATCCCCACAATCAGACATTGGCGGTGGCGATCCAGCTCGGCCTCATCGGCGCTGTCATTCTGTGGGCCATGTGGATTGCGCATCTGCTGCTGTTCCGTGGGGGCGGGCTGGCGGAATGGATCGGACTCGTCGTCGTGGTGCAGAACATCGTCGGCTCCATGTTCAATTCGCATCTGCTCGATTTCGTGCAGGGCTGGGTCTATGTCGTCGGCGTCGGCGTTGCTGGCGGGATTGCATTGAAGAACCGGGCGGCAGCGAGGGCGGCCGGCGCGCCATGACCATTGCGAGCCGCGTCGCGCTTCCCGCCCGGCCGCGCATACTGGTTATCGCGATGCAACGGCTCGGCGACGTGCTGCTCGCGACGCCACTGATCCGCAGCCTTCGCATGGCGTGGCCCGACGCCACGATCGAAGCACTGGTGTTTGCCGACACCGCCGGCATCCTCGACGGCAATCCCGACCTCAATGGCGTCGTCACTCTGCCGGCGCGCCCCGATCGCATGGCGGCGCTCGCGTTGTTGGCGCGGCTTTGGCGCCGATACGACCTGGCAATTTCAACGCAAACCGGCGACCGTCCGACACTGTTCGCCGTCATGGCCGGGCGCGTCCGCGTCGGTCCGGTGCAAACGACGATCAATGGACGGTTCAAGCGCCGATGGCTGGACCGCAGTGTGCGTTCCACAAAGGGCATGCACCGCGTTGAGGAAATGCTTCGTCTGGCGGACGCGCTCGGTATCGCGCGCGCTCCGCAGTTGGTTTGCCCGCGCGCGCGACCGTTCGATGGCGTTCCGGCCGGCGCTTATGCGGTGATCCACGCGGCGCCGATGTTTCGTTACAAGCAGTGGACCGCGACCGGCTGGCGCGCGGTTGCGGACATGCTTGCGGCGCGCGGCTTGTCGGTCATCGCGACCGGCGGTCCAGCGGCGGACGAGCGCCGTTATCTCGATCAGGTATGGGGCGATGCCAAGGTGACGCGGTTCGACGGCCGGCTCGATTGGCCGCAGCTCGCCGGTTTGCTCACGAAAGCTCGCGTCTATGTCGGCCCCGATACATCGGTGACGCATCTTGCGGCGGCAGCGGGCTGCCCGACGGTCGCGCTTTATGGGCCGACCGATCCGCGGCTATGGGGTCCATGGCCGGCGGATGGCCTCGACGCGGTTTGGCAGGCAAACGGCAAGACGCAGCGGCGCGGCAATGTCTGGCTGGTGCAGCACGCATTCCCTTGCACGCCATGCCAACTCGAAGGCTGCGAGCGGCGGCTCGATAGCAGCAGCGCGTGCCTTGATGAACTGGCGGTTCGACATGTTATGGCGGCCGTGGAGGACGCGCTTGGATCGGTGCCTTTGTCTGGATAAACAAAAGGCAATTCCCTGCTAACAGGAAAATTTGTAAATCGGAGCGGTTTTTGGCGCGACCGAGCCGAAAATATCGTCGGAGTTCCCATGGCTT
>DATATS010000016.1:0-28908 GCA_036268675.1 Pseudolabrys sp. | reverse complement strand
GCCTTGGTCGGGATGCAGCCCCAGTTGAGGCAGATGCCGCCGAGATGCTCGCGCTCGACGACCGCGGTCTTCATACCGAGCTGCGCCGCCCTGATCGCCGCGACATAACCGCCCGGCCCGCCGCCGACGACCGCCAGATCGAATGAATTTTCAGCCATTCCTATCAACCCTCTCCCGCACCGCGGGAGAGGGAGGGGCCCATCGCGTAGCGATGGGAGGGTGAGGGTCTTGACCAAGCCCGACCACCCTCACCCGCCTCACTGCGCTCGGCACCCTCTCCCGCGATGCGGGAGAGGGAAAGGCGCCGCATCCTCTCCGCCAATGCCATCATCGTTAATATGGGGACCGATGCTGACGGCTAAAGCAGCATGGTCAGCGGGTCTTCGATCAGCTTTTTGAAGGCGGCCATGAATTGCGCGCCGACGGCGCCGTCGACGACGCGGTGATCGCAGGAGATCGTGCAAGTCATGATCGTCGCGACGGCGAGTTCGCCGTCGCGCACGACGGGGCGCGGCTCGCCGGCGCCGACCGCGAGGATGCAGCCATGCGGCGGGTTGATCACCGCCGAAAACTCGCGAATGCCGAACATCCCGAGGTTGGAGATCGAAAACGTGCCGCCCTGGAACTCCTCGAGCTTCAATTTGCCCGAGCGGGCGCGGGCCGCGAGATCCTTGGTTTCGGCGGCGATCTGCGCCAGGCCTTTCTGGTCGGCGCCCTTGACGATCGGCGTGATCAGCCCGTCGTCGAGCGCCACCGCGACCGCGATATCGACCCGCTCCCACAACAGGATCGCGTCGTCGCTCCATGAAGCGTTGGCCGCCGGCACCTGACGCAAGGCCAGGGCTGCGGCGCGGATCACGAAGTCGTTGACCGAGATCTTGCTGTCCGACTTGGCGTTGAGCGTGACACGGATCTTCAGCAGCTCGTCGATCGCGCAATCGACGGTCAGGTAGAAATGCGGCACGGTCTGTTTCGACTCGGCGAGGCGGCGGGCGATGACCCGGCGCATCACGGTATGCGGCTTTTCGTGATAGGGCGGGTTGCCGGCGAGCGCCAGCACCTGCTCCTTGGCGAACACCGCCCCCGCCCCCGGCGCTGCCGGCATAAATGCGGCTGCGGCGGTTGTCGGGCGAGCCGGTTGCGGCGCCGCCGGCTGGGCGGCAGGTTGGACCGCAGGCGCTTGGCCCGGTTGCGCCAATGCCTGGTCGATGTCGGCCTTGACGACGCGGCCTTGCGGCCCCGAGCCGCGGATCGTCGCGAGATCAAGCCCTGCATGATGCGCCATGCGCCGCGCCAAGGGGCTGGCGAAGACGCGGCCGTTCGCGCCTGTCGCGGCGGCATGCGATGGTACAGCCGGCGCCGGGGCGGCTGCAGCCTTCGGTGCCGACGCAGCGGCGGCTTCTTTTGCCGGAGCCGGAGCTGCGGCGGGTTTGCCTCCGGCCCCCGCCAAGCCCCCCGCCAAGGCGCTGGCGTCCTCGCCTTCTTCGAGAAGGAGCGCGATCGGCTGGTTGACCTTGATCCCCTGGGCGCCCTCGGGAACGATGATCTTGCCGATGCGGCCTTCGTCGACCGCCTCGTATTCCATCGTCGCCTTGTCGGTCTCGATTTCGGCGATGACGTCGCCCGACTTGATGGTGTCGCCTTCCTTCTTGAGCCAACGCGCGAGGTTGCCCTTTTCCATTGTGGGCGACAGCGCGGGCATGAGGATGTTGGTGGGCATTACGTGACCGGCAACCAAGGTCGAGAGGAATGGACTAGAGTCGTTTTTTACGGTTTTTCTTGAACGATCGTTTGATCTGCTTCAACTCGCCGCGCAGCTTGTCGATCTTCCTGGCAAGCTCGATCGCCGCCACGCCGACATCGACCGCTGCCTTGCCGGCTTTCACCGCCGAACCTGATTTGCGTTTCTTCGTTTTGCCCTTGGGCTTGCTCTCGGGCTTGCCCTTGGCCACCCGCGCTTTAGCCTTACGTTTTTTTGCCATCAGACGTCTCCCTACCGATAACAAACCGCTTTCGCCGCTTCGACCACTTCGGCGACCGAAGGCAGCGCGAGTTTTTCCAGATTGGCGGCATACGGCATCGGCACGTCCTTGCCGGTGACGCGCGCGACCGGCGCATCCAGATAATCGAAAGCGTGCTCCATCAGTCGCGCGGCAATCTCGGCGCCGACGCCCGACTGCGCCCAGCCTTCCTCGACGGTGACGCAGCGGCCGGTCTTCTGCACCGATGCAACAATCGTCTCAGTGTCCATCGGCTTGAGCGTGCGCAGGTCGATCACTTCGGCCTCGATGCCGGCGCCGGCCAACTCCTCGGCGGCTTTCAGCGCGTAGGTCATGCCCATCGACCATGCCACGATGGTGACGTCGTTGCCTGGCCGCACGATCCTGGCCTTGCCGATGGGCAAGACAAAATCATCGAGCTTGGGCACGGGCGAGGAATGCCCATAGAGAATTTCGTTTTCGAGAAACACGACGGGGTTCAAATCGCGGATCGCGGCCTTGAGCAGGCCCTTGGCGTCCGCCGCGGTCGAGGGCGCGATCACCTTCAGGCCGGGGATGTGCGAATACCACGACGAATAATCCTGGCTGTGCTGGGCGGCAACGCGCGCCGCCGCGCCGTTCGGCCCACGAAACACAATCTGACAGCCCATCTGGCCGCCGGACATATAGAGGGTCTTGGCCGCCGAATTGATCAACTGGTCCATCGCCTGCATGGCGAAGTTGAACGTCATGAACTCGACGATCGGCTTCAGGCCCGCAAGCGCCGCGCCGATGCCCAATCCGGTGAAGCCATGCTCGGTGATCGGCGTGTCGATCACGCGCTTCGCCCCGAACTCCTGCAACAACCCTTGCGTGACCTTGTAGGCGCCCTGATATTCGGCGACCTCCTCACCCATCACGAACACATCCTTGTCGCGGCGCATCTCCTCGGCCATGGCGTCGCGCAATGCTTCGCGCATGGTCATGGTCACCATCTCGGTGCCTGCGGGAATGTCCGGATCGGCAGCGGCATGGACCGCGGGCGCTTGCGGCGCTTTAGGCGCCGGCGGTGACGCGGGCGTCTGTGGTTTTTCGGCTCTGGCGGGTGGCGCGGATTCCGCGGCCTTCTGCTGCGGCGCCGGCGGTGCGGTCTTGATCGCGGATTTATCCTCGCCGTCACCCAAAATGACCGCGATCGGCGTATTGACCGCGACATCGGCGGTGCCTTCCGGCACCAGTATTTTTCCGAGCGTGCCCTCGTCGGCGGCTTCCACTTCCATGGTTGCCTTGTCGGTCTCGATCTCGGCGATGATGTCGCCGGATTTGACCTTGTCGCCTTCCTTCTTGAGCCATTTGGCGAGGTTGCCCTTTTCCATGGTGGGCGACAGCGCAGGCATGAGAATGTTGGTCGGCATGAATGCGATCAGCGATAGACGTTGGTGTAGAGCTCGGACGCATCCGGCTCGGGATCGTGGGTGGCGAATTCCGACGCCTGGTTGATCAGGTCGCGAACGGAGGCATCGATCTTCTTGATGTCGTCTTCCTTGGCGAATTTCTTTTCGAGAATTCGCGCACGCGCCATGTCGATCGGATCGTGATGGCTGCGCACGTCCTCGACTTCCTCGCGCGTGCGATATTTCGCCGGGTCCGACATCGAGTGGCCGCGATAACGATAAGTGAGCATTTCGAGAATGAAGGGCCCCTTGCCCGTGCGGCACCACTCGGCCGCCTTGTCGGCGGCGGCCTTGACCGCGCGCACGTCCATGCCGTCCACCTGTTCGCCTGGAATGTTGAACGACAATCCGCGCCGCGACAGATTGACTTCCGCCGATGAGCGCGTGATCGAGGTGCCCATGGCATAGCGGTTGTTCTCAATCACATAGATGACCGGCAGCTTCCACAGCTCGGCCATGTTGAAGCTCTCATAGACCTGCCCCTGATTGGCCGCGCCGTCGCCGAAATACGTGACGCTGATGTTGTCGTTGCCGCGATAGCGATTGGCAAAGGCCAGGCCCGTGCCGATCGGAACCTGCGCGCCGACGATGCCATGGCCGCCATAAAATCCCTTGGCGACGCTGAACATATGCATCGAGCCGCCCTTGCCCTTGGACAGGCCGTGCGCGCGTCCGGTGAGCTCCGCCATCACATCCTTGGGGTCCATGCCGCAGGCGATCATGTGACCGTGATCGCGGTAGCCGGTGATCACCTCGTCGCCCTGCTTGAGCGCCATCTGCATGCCGACCACCACGGCCTCCTGCCCGATATAGAGATGGCAGAAGCCGCCGATCAGCCCCATGCCGTACATCTGCCCCGCCTTCTCCTCGAAGCGGCGGATGGTCAGCATCGTGCGGTAGGCGGAAAGTTCCTCATCCTTGGTGAAAGCCGCGACCGGGGCCTGCTTGTCGTCGGTGCTCGGAGTTTTCTTGGGCGCAGCCATCGAGTTTCCTTGGAGCTTTCCGGACGAATGTCGGGCCGGGCACGAGGATTGGCCGGCTCCCGACCCCTTAGCTTATATCGCCCACGGGCGGAAGCGAGAGCCGGCGGTCCTGATCTGCGGCGTGAACAACCGGGTTATGCGTCGGAAAGGCGCACTTTCCGGCAGCGGGAGGCGCGGGGCGGCTTGCCGCAGGCAGCTAGTGTTTGGGGATCAGCAGGGTCAGGTCGCGCGGGTCGGCCATGCCCAGCAACGCGCGGGCGCGCTCGTCCAGCATGTCAGGATCGATGCGGTCCGGGCGCAACAGCGACACCCGCCGTTCCCAATGCGCCCGCTCGGCTTTGAGATCGGTGAGTTCGGCCTGCATGGTCACGAACTGCTTTTCGAGACCGGCTTGCGCGCGCAGGCCGTGATTGCCGGTAAAGGCGTTGACGCCGAAATAACCGACGAACAGCGCCGCGAAGGCATAAAGGCCCAGTGCTGTCAGAATCGTGCGGCGGCGGCGATGCGTGACCATGGCTGCCACCATGCGGGCGCTGGCGTTAAAGTCGCTTTAATGGATCGGCGCGTTCAGCGCGCAGCTTTCAGCACGGAGCGGCCGGCATATTTCGCCTGGGGCCCGAGTTCCTCTTCGATACGCAGCAGTTGATTGTATTTGGCGGTGCGGTCGGAGCGCGCCAGCGAGCCGGTCTTGATCTGCCCGCAATTGGTGGCGACAGCGAGATCGGCGATGGTCGAGTCTTCCGTCTCGCCCGAGCGGTGCGACATCACGGCGGTATAGCCGGCCTTATGGGCTGTCTCGACGGCGGCAAGCGTCTCGGTCAGCGTACCGATCTGGTTGACCTTGATGAGGATCGAATTGGCGACGCCGTCGTTGATGCCTTTCGACAGCCGCGTTACGTTGGTCACGAAAAGATCATCACCGACGAGTTGGCATTTGCCGCCGATCTTGTCCGTGAGGATCTTCCAGCCCTGCCAGTCGTCCTCGGCCATGCCGTCTTCGATCGAGACGATCGGATATTTGCCGGCCAGTTCCGCCAAATAATCGGCCTGCTGCTCCGGCGAGCGCGTCTTGTTCTCGCCAGCATAAACGTAAGCGCCGTCCTTGAAGAATTCAGTCGCCGCCGGATCGAGCGCGAGCCAGACGTCGCCGCCCGGTTTGTAGCCGGCCTTCTCGATGGCCTTCATGACGAAATCGAGCGCTGCTTCCGCCGATTTGATATCGGGCGCAAAGCCGCCCTCGTCGCCGACATTGGTGTTTAACCCCGCCGCCTTGAGTTGGCCGCGCAGCGTGTGGAAGATTTCGGAACCCGCGCGCAGCGCTTCGGCGAAAGTCGGCATGCCGGCCGGCACGATCATGAATTCCTGGAAGTCGATCGGATTGTCGGCATGCATGCCGCCATTGACGATGTTCATCATTGGCACCGGCAGCATGCGCGCCGACGGGCCGCCGACATAACGATAAAGCGGCTCGCGTTTGGCGTTGGCCGCAGCCTTCGCGGTTGCCAGCGACACGCCGAGGATGGCGTTGGCGCCAAGCCGCGACTTGTTGGGGGTGCCGTCGAGCGCGATCATTGTTTCGTCGATTTTGGTCTGCGCCTCGGCGTCCATGCCGCCGAGCGCATCGAAGAGTTCGCCATTGACGGCGTCGACGGCCTTGGTGACGCCCTTGCCGCCATAGCGCGACTTGTCGCCGTCACGGAGTTCAACGGCCTCGTGCGCGCCGGTCGAGGCGCCGGACGGCACCGCGGCGCGGCCCTTCGAGCCGTCTGCCAGGATCACATCGACCTCGACCGTCGGATTGCCGCGGCTGTCGAGGATTTCGCGGCCGATGATGTCGGTGATGGCGGTCATGGGGGAATCCCGGTTTTCGGCCGAGTTTCTACAGCGCGCGATGGGTCTTGTCATTCCTTAAGAAAGCGGGGCAATACTCCGCCTATGGCGAAGAAAGGACTGCAACTCGGACGCCCGGCGTCCATCCCCGCCTCGCCCGCAAGGGCCGTACTCGACCGCGTGCCCAATCCGCATTCTGATACGGATTATGTGGCGCGCTTCACCGCGCCGGAATTCACGACGCTGTGTCCGATCACCGGCCAGCCTGACTTCGCCCATCTGGTCATCGACTATGTGCCGGGCAAGTTCCTCGTCGAGTCGAAATCGCTCAAGCTTTATCTCGCGAGTTTCCGCAACCACGGCAACTTCCATGAGGACTGCACGGTCGCCATCGGCAAGCGGCTTTATGCGTTGCTCAGGCCGAAGTGGCTGCGCATCGGTGGCTACTGGTATCCGCGGGGCGGCATGCCGATCGATGTGTTCTGGCAGGCCGGCCGTTTGCCCAAGGGCGCGTGGGTGCCGGATCAGGGCGTCGCGCCTTATCGCGGGCGCGGTTAAATGGATGTCGCGGTCGGTCTGCGCAGCCAATGCGCGCAGGTCATGCCGACGCCGACGAGCACGACCGCGCCGAACAGCAGCACCGGCGTCAGGCCGACCGTCGCGAGCCCTGCGCCATAGACCACCGGGCCTATCGCCTGGCCAAGAAAGAAGAAAAACGAGTGCAGCGCCATGGCCGAGCCGCGCGCGGCCGGCGCAAGCTCGCTTGCATAAATTTGAATGACGGCGTGCAGCATATAAAAACCGAAGCCGAGCAGCGCGAAATTGAGAAATTCCACCGGCCATATCAGACGCGCGGCAATCACCAGCAGACAAAATCCCATCAACGCGCCGCCGACGCGCATCATGCGCGTCTCGCCCAAACGCGGCAGCAGGCGCGATACCGTCACGCCGTACAACGCGCCGCCGATGCCAAACCCTGCAATCACGAGGCCTGCGACCGAAGCACTGGTCTCGCCGGCCTGATGCAGCATGGTCGCGATATAGGGGAAGACGCCGTACATGAAGCAGCCTTCCAGAAAAACCGCGCCGAAACAAATCTTGGCCAGCGGATTGCGCAGAATGGTGCGGTAGTTCGGCACGAAGGTCGAGAAGTCGAAACCGCCGCCCGTTTCGCTTGAGCCGCGCAGGCCCGGTATGGCGACGGCGCACGCGAGCGCGCCCAGCGCGCCGGTCACGACAAACACCCCGCGCCAGCCGGCAAGATCCCCGACCACGCCTGCACAGGTCGCGCCCAGCAGGTTCCCGGTCATGATCGCAAACAGCAATCGTCCCATCGCGACCTGACGTTGCGCCACGGGAATCGTGTCGCCGACGATCGCGAAGGAAATCGGCACCACGCCGCCGGCGGCAAGTCCGGCGATCACGCGCCCGCAAACAAGAAATTCGAAATTCGGCGCGACCGCGCATACCAGCGTGGCGCCGGTGACGATGAACAGACAGATCAACATCAGCCGCGCTTTGCTGACCATGTCGGCGAGCGCGCCGAGCAGCGGCTGCACCAGCGCATAGGGCAGCGTGAAGGCCGTGGACAAAAGTGCGGCGGTCGCAGGTTTCACGGTAAGGCCCGCCGCGATCTGCGGGATCACCGGATCGGTCGAGCGGATGAACAGCGCGCTCGCGAACACGACGAACGCGATGACATTGAGCGTACGGGTCATAATTGGAGAATGTACGCGTCTGTCAGCGCTTGGCCAGACGGTCGAACTCGACGAGCGTGCGCAGCAGCGGCTCCATATCCTTGAGCGGCATCATGTTGGGACCGTCGGACGGCGCTCTGTCGGGATCCTGATGCGTTTCGATGAACACACCCGCGACGCCGACCGCGACCGCCGCGCGCGCCAGCACCGGCACGAATTCGCGCTCGCCGCCCGATGTGGCGCCCTGCCCGCCCGGTTGCTGAACGGAATGTGTCGCGTCGAAGATCACCGGAGCCTGCGTTTCGCGCTTGAGAATGGGCAGCGCGCGCATGTCCGACACCAAGGTGTTGTAGCCGAAGCTGACGCCGCGTTCGGTCACCATGATGTTCCTGTTGCCGGCGCCGGTCACCTTGGCGACCACGTTCTTCATGTCCCACGGCGCCATGAACTGCCCCTTCTTGACGTTGACGGCCTTGCCCGTCTTGGCGGCGGCGATCAGCAGATCGGTCTGGCGGCTGAGAAAGGCCGGAATTTGCAACACATCGACGGCCGGCGCCACGCGCGAGCATTGGCCGGCGTCGTGCACGTCGGTGAGCACCGGCACTTTCAGTCGGTCGCGGATTTCGGCAAAGACAGCCAGCGCCGCGTCGAGCCCGAGGCCGCGCGCCGATGATGCGGACGTGCGGTTCGCCTTGTCGAACGACGTCTTGTAGACGAAACCGATGCCCACTTTGGCTGCAATCTCTTTCAGCGCCGTCGCCATTTCCAGCGCGTGCGCCTTGCTCTCAAGCGCGCACGGTCCGGCGATCAACGCGAGCGGCAAATCATTGCCGAAGCGCACGTTGCCGATGCTGACGGCGGAGTTTGGCACAAGGCTCTGATCCATTTGGCCGGACCATGAAGCGGAGACGGCTTTGGGTCAACGGGCCATATTTGCATGACGCATGATCCCGAAGACCGGTATCCATCCCCGCTCGGGGTCGATGACATGCTTTTCGGGATTATGCGCTTTCAAACACGATGATCGCGCCCATCGCATCGTCTTGGCCAATGACCGTGGGATTTCCTGCGTTAAGTCCGGCAAGACCGGCGAGTTCGGGCAAGCCCGGCAAAAGGCTCGCATCGGCGACGGCAAAACGGAGTGCCGCGAGGCGCGCGCCATGTGCGCTGTCCGGCGCGGCCACGCCAAAACGTTTGAGGAATGCCGCCGGGGTTGTCACTTCGATGACGCCGCGCGGCGTTGCGATGGCGAACCCACCGCCCGCAACGCTCGTCGCATCCGCGCCGGTAAAGCCCAGCATAAAATCCCGGTGTCGATCGGGGTCGTCGGCCACCAGCACGACACCGGCTACGCCGGAAGCGCTATTGGCATGTTTCTGGAACGCCGGGTTCCAGAAGTTCTCTGGGTAGTGTTGCTGGCAGGTGGCGAAATGAATGTCGGGGGCAAACCTGTCATTCGCGAAGGCGAGCGAGAAGCCGAGTTTGACGGGCGTGCCGTCGGGCCGTTTGCCCTCGCGTTCGAAGCGCATCACCGGCGAACCCGCAATGTGGCCTGCACGAAATGCCGCTTCGTCGGCGGCGGCGTCACGCGATTCCAGAATGAGCAGCGACAGGCCTTCGTGCTTTGCGACGAAGTCCCGGTTATAGACACCGAACATTTCTGAAAAGCCGTTGTCACCGAGTTTGTCGGGCTCCGCGAGCGTCAGCAGTTCGATGAAAAACCCCGGAAACTGCACAATGTAATTGTGCGTGCCCCAGGGATGCCGGTTGCGCGCGCCGACCGTAAAGCCGAGCGAGCGATAGAGCGCCACGGCGGCATCGAGGTCGCGCACCGCGTGGACAACGTGATCGAGGCCGCGGGTCATGCTTTCGGGCGCGCCCTTTGCGTCATGCGTTCGAGTCGAACCGGCATGATGGCGCAGAACGCGGCCAAACAAAACCGGCCACGGGGTCGCGCGATTGAGACCGCGCTCGCCGTGGCCGGGTCAAACGACGCCGTAAAGCGTCGCAAAATTCAGCCTTTCGATTGTTTCGAACCGCGGCGGATCGAGGTGACCGGATTGCCGCTCTCGAAGGGTACCTTATTGGCCATACACAACTCGTTGAAGCTGCCCAGCTCATCGCGCTCTACGTGGACGCCGCGCACCCACGCGAGACGGAAGCAATCGTCGAAGGTCGGTGATGAAGTGGATTGCGTCTCGCCCGCCGTCACAGGCGAAGCGAAGCCGGCCGCAAGCACGAGAGCGGCCAACGCGATGTAGCGCATTGTCAAATTCCCCAAGGTTGAATTTCAAGATTCGGCGCGGCCAGTCGAGCGCGCACACCCTGTGAATACAAATAGCTTTCGCGCTAATACTTCTCGGCGCGAGATAACTTTTCTGAAAATGATTTTGCGCGTTTGCCGCGGAACGCGGCAGCCGAAATTTCCTGCATAAATTTGGATCGGCGCCGCGTAACGCCGACGTATAGAGAAATTATACCAGGCGGCTCCGCTCGACCGCCGCGCCTATGAAAGAAGCAAAGAGCGGATGCGGCTCGAACGGCCGCGATTTTAGCTCGGGGTGGAATTGCACGCCGATGAACCAGGGATGATCTTCGTATTCGATGATCTCAGGCAAAATTCCATCGGGCGACATTCCGGAAAACCGCATGCCGCGTTGCTCGAGACGCCCTTTGTAAGCGGTGTTCACCTCGTAGCGGTGGCGGTGGCGCTCGGAAATTTCGGTCGCGCCGTAAATATCGGCGACACGGCTTCCGCGTGCGAGCACCGCATCATAAGCGCCGAGCCGCATGGTGCCGCCGAGGTCGCCATTGGCGGCGCGCTTCTGCAACTCATTGCCCTTGAGCCATTCGGTCATCAAGCCGACCACCGGCTCGCTCGTTTTGCCGAACTCGGTCGAATTGGCCTCAGCGATGCCGCACAGATTGCGCGCGGCTTCCAGCACCGCCATCTGCATGCCGAAGCAGATTCCGAAATAGGGCACGTTGCGTTCGCGCGCGAACTGCGCGGCCTTGATCTTTCCCTCCGCTCCGCGCTGGCCAAAACCGCCGGGCACGAGGATGCCGTTGACCTGTTCGAGAAACGGTGCCGGGTCTTCGTTCTCGAACACGTCGGCTTCGATCCAGTCGAGATTGACCTTCACTTTATTGGCGATGCCGCCATGCGAGAGCGCTTCGATCAGCGACTTATAGGCATCCTTCAATCCGGTATATTTCCCGACGATGGCGATGGTCACGTCGCCTTCCGGATTGCGGATGCGCTCGTTGATCAGCCGCCAGCGCTCGGTCTCCACGGGCGCCTTTGCCTCGATGCCGAATGCCGCCAGCACTTCGGAGTCGAGCCCTTGTGCCGAATAGGCTTCCGGCACCGCATAGATGTTGTCGACATCGCGCGCCTCGATCACCGCGTTCTCGCGCACATTGCAGAACAGCGCCAATTTACGCCGCTCGCCCTCGGGGATCGGACGGTCGGTGCGGCACAGCAGAATATCGGGCTGGATGCCGATCGAGCGCAGCTCCTTGACCGAATGCTGCGTCGGCTTCGTCTTCAACTCACCGGCGCTCGGGATAAAGGGCAACAGCGTAAGATGGATATAGACCGCGTGATGGCGCGGCAGTTCATTGCCCAACTGGCGGATCGCCTCGAAGAACGGCAACCCCTCGATGTCGCCGACGGTGCCGCCGATCTCGCACAGCACGAAATCGAAACCGTCATTGCCCTCGCGGATGAAATCCTTGATCGCATTGGTGACGTGGGGAATGACCTGCACCGTTGCGCCGAGGTAATCCCCGCGCCGCTCTTTGGTGAGGATCTCCTGGTAGATGCGCCCGGTCGTGATGTTGTCCTGGCGCGTGGCCGGACGCCCGGTGAAGCGCTCGTAATGACCGAGGTCGAGATCGGATTCCGCGCCGTCGTCGGTGACGAACACCTCGCCGTGCTGATAGGGCGACATGGTGCCGGGATCGACGTTGATATAGGGGTCGAGCTTGCGCAGGCGCACCTTGTAGCCGCGCGCCTGCAACAGCGCGCCGAGTGCCGCGGACGCCAGACCCTTGCCCAACGAGGAAACCACGCCGCCGGTGATGAAAATGTACCGCGCCATGGGGCCTAAGCTTTAGCCCTCCTGTTTCGATTCGACGAGCGCGAAAAGCGAAGGCCAGCCTTGCGGCTGTGAGCAACTGGGGAAAACGCCGCGATCGTGCATCCGCGCATTGAACTTTTCCTTGCGTCGCATGGCTATTTCTTGACCGCGCGGCGGCCGTCGTCTGCTCCAATGCGAAAGGGCCGGTTTCCCGGCCCTTTGCTATAATTCGGTCACTTCGACTGCGGCACCACCGGCCCGCTCGGCGCCGCGGGGGCAGCCGGCGGCGCGGCCGGCGCGGTCGGTTGCAGTTTATTGAGCAGGCCGCCACTGCCAAGCGGCGGCGGTCCATTTGTTCCCGGCGCGCCTTGCGTCGGTACGCTTGGTCCGCCCGGCAGAACCGTCTCAGGCCGGCGATTCAGGCCTGCCAGAATCGACAGCAACAGACTGGTCGTAAAGAAAAGCCCCGCCAGAATTGCGGTCGCGCGCGTGAGCACATTCGCCGTACCGCGGCTGGTCATGAAGCCGCCAGTCGAGCCGATGCCAAGGCCGCCGCCTTCCGAGCGTTGCAGCAGCACGACGCCGATCAAGGCGAGCACCAGCATTAGGTGAATGACGATAATCACTTGCTGCATAACGCGTAAATCCGTTCAAAGCTGCCGATCCGGGCTCCCCGCCCAGCCGGCATGGCGCTGATATAGGAATTCGCCGCGGTCTCTACACGATCATTCGCCGCTTTTCCACCCATGCGCCTTCATGGCGCATGATCTTGTCCGAAAACCGGTAGCTACTTTTCGGGATCGCGCGTTAGGCGTAAATCGCGGCAATTGCGAGAAATTCGCTCGCCTTCAGGCTGGCGCCGCCGACCAGCGCGCCATTGACGTTGGGTCCCGTCAGCAGTTCGCGGGCATTGGTGGGCTTGACCGAGCCGCCGTAGAGAATGCGGATACGGGAACTCTCGGCGCCAAAGCGCGCCTCGATGGATTGCCGGATGAAGCCGTGCATATCGGTGATGTCGGCGGGCGTCGGCGTGAGGCCGCTGCCGATCGCCCAGACCGGTTCATAGGCGATCACCAGATTGCCGCCGGCGGTCCTCTCGGGGAGCGAGCCATCGAGCTGGCGGCCAATCACGTCGCGCGCCTTGCCTGCTTCGCGCTCCGCCCGCTGCTCGCCGACGCAGACGATGGCGGTCAATCCCGCCCGTTGCGCGGCGGCCGCCTTGGCGCGTACCTGCGCGTCGGTTTCGTGGTGGTCGGTGCGCCGCTCGGAATGGCCGACAATCACCGCGACGGCGCCGGCATCCTTCAGCATCTCGGCGGAAATGTCGCCGGTATGTGCGCCGGAAGGCTCGGCGTGGCAATCCTGGCCGCCGATGGTGACGGCCGAACCGCGCGCCGCCGCGGCAAAGCGCGCGATCAGGGTTGCCGGCGGACACACCATCAGATCGGCCAAGAGACCGGACTTGCTGGTCAGGGGAGCGCTGCCGGCGATGATCCTGACAAGCTCGGCCTCGGAGGCGGCGAGCCCGTTCATTTTCCAGTTGGCCGCCACCAGCGGGCGTAAATTGGCCGCAGCCATCATTTTCGTCCCCCGTCCTGCGTGCGGTTACCAGACCCGCACCAATGGCGCCAGAGTGTCCGGCAGCCGCGCCGATCCCTCTTGAGTTGCAAGGAGTTGGCCCGCTCCCTATAAGGGCGCGAACAGCTCTATCGCCGCTCAAACGCCGCACCAAACCGGCCTAAAGAAACGCAAGCGTCATGCTCCGTGGCATTCACAAAGCGTCCTCGACCTGGCTCGGCAAGTGGCTCATGGCGGCCGTCATGGGCCTTATCACCATCAGCTTCGCGGTCTGGGGCATTGGCGACATTTTCCGCGGCTTCGGGCTCAATTCGGCGATCAAGATCGGCCATACCGAAATCTCGACCGATCAGTTCCGCGACTATTACAGCGATCGGCTCCAGCAGATCGGCCGCAGACTCGGCCGCTCGCTGACGCCAGAACAGGCGCGTTCGCTCGGGCTTGACCAGCAGGCGCTGCGTCAGTTGATTGCCGAAACGACGCTCGACGAACAAGCCAAGGCGCTCGGGCTCGCCATTTCCGAGAATGATATCGTCAGGCGCATCACCGGCGATCCCACATTCCGCGGTGCAAACGGACAGTTCGACCGCGCGCGCTTCGAAGATGTGATCCGCGAAGCCGGCTATACGGAAGCGCGCTTCGTCGCCGAGCAGCGCAACGTGCTGCTGCGCCGTGAGATCGCGGAAAGCATCAGCGGGCAAATCCGCGTCCCGGTGGCGGCCATGACCGCGGTCGACGAGTTCCAGAACGAAAAACGCAATATCGAATATCTTCTACTCGGACAGGCACAGGCCGGAGATATTGCGGCGCCGACGCCCGAGGTGCTGAATAAATATTTCGAGGAACGAAAGGTTCTTTTCCGCGCGCCGGAATACCGCAAGATCACGCTGATGCCGCTCTCGCCCACCGATGTTGCCAAGCCCGACCAGGTGAGCGACGCCGATGCCAGGAAATTTTACGACGAGCACAAGAGCAATTACGGCACGCCCGAGCGCCGCGACGTGCATCAGATCGTCTTTCCGAAGCCGGAAGAGGCATCGGCCGCGCGCGAAAAAATTGCCAAGGGAACGAGTTTCGCCGACATCGCCAAGGAACGCGGCCTGAAGCCCAGCGACGTCGATCTCGGTCTTGTGGCCAAGAGCGCGATCATCAATCCGGCGGCGGCGGATGCCGCCTTCTCGCTCAAGGCCGGTGACGTCAGCCAGCCGATCAAGAGCACCTTCGGCATGGTCTTGTTGCAGGTCGGCAAGATCGATCCGGGTACTCAGAAAAGCTACGCCGACGTCGCGCAATCGATCAAACAGGGCATCGCCGAAAGCCGCGCCCGCAATACGATCAGCGACCTGCGCGACAAGTTCGAGGACGAGCGCGCCGCCGGCTCCACGCTTGCGGAGGCCGCAAAAAAACTCGGCATCAAGTTCCGTACGATTGAGGCCATCGACCGTTCCGGCCGCGGCCCCGACGGCAAGCCCGTACCCAATTTGCCGAAGGCCCCGGATGTGGTGGCTGCGGCTTTTGCGAGCGACGTCGGCGTCGACAATGATCCGCTGCCGATCCCGGCCGGCGGATACATCTGGTTCGATGTCGGCGGCATCACGCCGGCGCACGATCGCACGCTCGCCGAGGTCAAGACCGAGGTTGAGGCGCATTGGCGCAACGACGAGATCGCCAAGCGCCTCAAGGCCAAGACCGACGAGATGCTTGGCAAGCTCAAGAGCGGCACCGCGATGGCGCAGCTTGCGACCGAAAGCGGGCTCACGATGCAGACCGCGACCGGTCTCCAGCGCAATGCCAATGACGGCTTTGTGCCGCCCAAGGTGGTCGCGACAGTTTTCCGCACGCCGAAAGGCGACGCGGGAAGTTCCGACGGCGCCAAGCCGACCGAACGCGCCGTGTTTCGCGTGACCGACGTCGCCGAGCCCACATTCGATCCCGCGTCCGATCAAGGCAAGAAGATCGCCGCCACGCTTCAATCGTCGTATGCCGACGACATCATCGGCGCTTATCTGGGTAAGCTCGAAAACGAATTCGGCGTCACGATGAACCAGGCCGCGGTCAATCAGGTCATCGGCGCCGGCACCAGCAACTGATCCATGCAGATAGAGCCGCCGGAAACCGCTTTCGCCGAGTGTTACGGCCGCGGGCAGGCACAGGTGGTGTGGACCACGCTGGTCGCCGACCTCGAGACGCCGGTCTCGGCCTATCTCAAGCTTGCCGGCGGAAAGCAGATGAGCTTTCTGCTTGAATCGGTTGAAGGCGGCGCGGTGCGCGGCCGCCATTCCATCATCGGCATCGAACCCGATCTGATCTGGCGTTCGAACGGCGAACGCGCCGAGGTCAATCGTTCGGCGCGCACCGCGCCGCAAGCGTTCTCGCCTTGCGCCGAACCACCGCTGCCGGCGCTGCGGGCGCTCATCGCGGAAAGCCGCATTGCGTTGCCGGAAAGTTTGCCGCCGATGGCGGCCGGTGTCTTCGGCTACCTCGGCTACGACATGGTGCGGCGCATGGAAGACCTGCCGGCGATCCATCCGGATCCGATCGGCACTCCCGACGCCGTCATGCTGCGCCCGACGATCATCGTCGTGTTCGACGCGGTGAAGGATTCGATCACGGTGGTCACGCCGGTGCGCCCCGAGAGTGGCGTCGACGCCAAGGCAGCCCTCGCGCGTGCCGTTGATCGCCTGTCGTCGATCGTCGACGCGCTTGACCGGCCGCTCGACAAATCGCTGGCCGATCGCGACGACGGCTTGCTCGACGTTGCGCCGCAATCCAACACCACGGCCGCCGAATACAAGGCGATGGTGCTCAAGGCCAAGGACTATATCGCCGCCGGCGACGCCTTCCAGATCGTGCTGGCACAGCGTTTCCAGGCGCCGTTCGCGCTGCCGCCGTTTTCGCTTTATCGCGCATTGCGAAGGACCAACCCCTCGCCTTATCTCTACTTCCTCGACTTCGGCGGTTTTTCGGTTGCAGGATCAAGCCCGGAAATTCTCGTGAAAGTCGCGGGCGACGTCGTCACCATTCGTCCGCTCGCCGGAACGCGGCCGCGCGGCGACACGCCGCACGAGGACAAGGCGCTTGAAGCCGAGCTGCTTGCCGATCCGAAGGAGCGCGCCGAACATCTGATGCTGCTTGATCTGGGCCGCAACGATGTCGGCCGTGTCGCGCGCGTCGGTACCGTGACGGTGACCGATCAGTTTTTCATCGAGCATTTCAGCCACGTCATGCACATCGTCTCCAACGTGGAGGGCAAGCTCGATCCGAAATACGACGCGCTCGATGCGCTGGCCGCGGGATTTCCAGCCGGCACCGTCTCGGGCGCTCCGAAAGTGCGCGCAATGCAGATCATCGACGAACTGGAAAAGGAAAAGCGCGGGCTCTACGCCGGCGCGGTCGGCTATTTCTCCGCCGCCGGCGAGATGGACACCTGCATCGCGCTGCGCACCGCGCTGGTCAAAGACGGCATCATGTATGTGCAGGCCGGCGCCGGCATCGTCGCCGACAGCGATCCGGCAACCGAGCAGCAGGAATGCATCAACAAGGCCAAGGCCCTGTTCCGTGCCGCCGAAGAAGCCCGCCGCTTTGCCAGCGCAACGAAGCGGGGGCAGTGACGCGGCTGGCGCGAGTCTTGCCTATGTTCTGCTATGCCAATGCCCAGCCGATAGTATCGTGACCTAAAGCTGCGGTTGGCGACCGGGGGCGGCGCCGTCGCAGGCCGCGCGGTCGGGGGGCCGCTAATGACTGTCCTACGCCAGATCGACCGCGCCGTCGGCGCTTTCCTTGCCGTGATGCAGTGGCTCGCATTGCCGCTGGTGCTGTTGCTGTTCCTGCAATGGCCTCTGCGCGACATTGTCCACGCCTACTCAGGCCAGGCCAACGATCTCGGCCAGATCATTTTCGCCCTGCTGGTCGCCTCAAGCGTTACGGCGGCCACGCGCGCCGGCACGCATCTTGCCGCCGACACAGTGGCGCAGCGCTATTCGGCCTTGACCCGCCACCGCATCCGGCAGATCGGCACAGCCATCGGCATGCTGCCCTGGGCGCTGTTCGTCCTGATTTCCGGAGCGAGCATGGTCATCCCGTCACTCAGGGAAATGGAGGCGTTTCCGGAGACCTACAACCCCGGCTACTACATCATCAAATTGGCGCTCTGGCTGATGGCGACCTTGGTCCTTGCCCAGTCGGTCGTCGATATTCTTCGTCCGTTCAAAGCCGGTGAGCGCTGATGGAGTGGACCGGCTTTGCACTGCTGATCCTGGTGGGCGTCGGTATCATCTCGACCGGGCTGCCGGCGATGTTCGTCCTGATTACGGCGGCAACGCTCGGTGCGATTTTGGGCGTCGCCAGTGGTGTCATTCCATTCGGCATCCTATGGGCGCTGCCCGGCCGCCTGATCAATCTGTTCGACAACGATCTGCTGCAGGCGCTGCCGCTTTACGTCACCATGGGTCTGCTGCTCGACCGGCTGCCGGTTGCCGACGCGCTCTACCGCACCAGCATTGCCATATTGCCGCGCAAGCCGTCGGCGCCACTTGTTTCGGGCATGCTGCTGGGCGCGCTGCTCGGACCGATGAACGGCTCGGTCGGCGCCAGCGTGCTGGGCTTGTCGCGCGTGATCGCGCCGAGGCTCGACGCCGAAGGCGTGCCGCCGCCGACGCGGGACGCTGTGATCGCGGTCGCCTCGACGCTCGGTGTATTGGTGCCGCCGTCGCTCGTTCTGATCCTGCTCAGCGACGCCATGTTGTCGGCCCACACATTCGCGGTGACGCAGACCGGACGCAGCGACCGCATCATCAACACGCAGGACATTTTCCACGCGGCGCTGGCGCCAGCGGGGATTTTCGTTGTCTTGTGCGTCGCGCTCGCCTGGATGGCGGGCCGCAAGGCAAAGGCTCCGCCCAAACGCGAGCGTCTGACGGCCCAGCAAGGATTGCTCGCAGGGTTTTCGCTTGCCGCGCTGGTCGCGCTGTTGGGCGGCGTCGCCACGGGTTATTTCTTCGCGGTGGAAGCAGCCGCCGTTGGCGCCTTCGTGCTGCTCGTCGCTGGCATTATCACCGGGCGCCTGCCCGGCCCGGTCATGCGTTCGCTGCTGCACGACGCCCTGGCGATCACCGGCGCGCTGTTTTCGCTGCTACTGGCGGCGACCACGTTCACGCTGGTGCTGCGGCTGCTCGGCACCGACCGGCTGGTCGACCGACTGATCGTCGCGATCCCGGGCAGCAATATCCTTGCAGTCGCGTTGGTGCTCGGCGTGATCGGGCTCTGTGCATTCGTGCTCGATGCGTTCGAGATCATCTTCGTCGTGGTGCCGATCGTCATTCCGCCGCTGCTTATTCGTGTCGCCGACGCGCGCTGGGTGTCGGTGCTGGTCCTGCTGACGCTGCAATCGAGTTTTCTGCTGCCACCTTTCGGCTACGCGCTGATGATGGTGCGCGGCGCGATCAAGAACCCGGCGCCCTTCAAGCCCTTCGTGCGCGCGCTTGTTCCGTTCCTGGTCGCGCAGTGGCTATTGCTGCTTTTGGTGTTGGCCGTGCCGAAACTGGTCCATCTCACCGACAACACCGACGACAATGTGCGTCCCACCCTCAATTCGGTGCCGGCGGAAGAAATCGACAGGCAGATCAAAGAGATGGTGCCGCCAGCGGAGATGCCGAAACCGCCTTGAGGGCTGCTTGACCCCCTCTGCCATGGGTCTTAAGACCTTGAGCGAGCAAGAAAACCTCGGGCGGACATGATCGTTCTGATCGACAACTATGACAGCTTCACCTTCAACCTCTTCCATTACCTGGGGAGCTTGGGGGCGGACGTCGTCGTGCATCGCAACGACAAGGTCTCGACGGCCGAGGTGATCGCGGCCGCACCCGATGCGATCGTGCTCTCGCCCGGACCATGCACGCCGAACGAAGCCGGCATCTGTCTCGATCTTATCGCCAAGGCATCGTCCACCATTCCCATTCTCGGCGTTTGCCTCGGCCATCAGGCCATCGGCCAGGCGTTCGGCGGCAAGGTGGTACGGACCGCGCCCGCGCACGGCAAGGTGTTCGAGATCACGCATAACGCGAGCGGCGTCTTTCGCGGCATCAACGGGCCGTTTCGCGCCACGCGCTATCATTCGCTCGTGGTGAACCGCGCCAGCATGCCGCGTGAATTGAACGTGACCGCGGAAACCGGCGACGGCCTGGTCATGGGCCTCGCGCATGAAAGCTTGCCGGTGCACGGCGTGCAATTTCATCCCGAAAGCATCGCGTCCGAGCATGGTCATCTGCTGCTGAAGAATTTTATCGATCTTGCCGCCGCCTGGAACGCCAAGAACGGCCGGCGCGGCAAAATCGTCGCGGCGCGCGCTCCGGCGCATGCGGTGAGCTGACGGGCCTATCCCATGACCGACGAATTCAAAGCGCTCATCGCCAAGACCGCGACCGGCGCGAGCCTCACCCGCGCGGAAGCGGCCTCTGCGTTCGACCGCATGATGTCGGGCGAAGCGACGCCCTCGCAGATGGGCGGGCTGCTGATGGCGCTGCGCGTGCGCGGGGAAACCGTCGACGAGATTACCGGCGCCGTCACCACCATGCGCGCCAAGATGCTGGGCGTGAAGGCACCGCCCGACGCGATCGACGTGGTCGGCACCGGCGGCGACGCTTCAGGTTCGTTCAACATTTCGACCTGCGCGGCGTTCATCGTGGCGGGCGCGGGCGTGCCGGTCGCCAAGCACGGCAACCGCGCGCTGTCCTCGAAATCGGGCGCAGCCGACGTGTTGCAGGCGCTCGGCGTCAAGATCGATCTGACACCCGAGCAGGTCGGCGCCTGCATTCGCGAGGCCGGCATCGGCTTCATGTTCGCGCCCGCGCATCATCCGGCCATGAAAAACGTCGGCCCGACCCGGGTTGAGCTCGGCACCCGCACCATCTTCAATCTGCTCGGACCGCTGTCGAACCCGGCGAGCGTGAAGCGGCAGATGATCGGCGCGTTTTCCAAGCAATGGATCGAGCCGATGGCGCAGGTTCTCAAGAACCTCGGCTCGGACTGTGTCTGGGTCGTGCATGGCTCCGACGGGCTTGACGAAATCACCACGTCGGGACCGACGAGCGTCGCCGCGCTCGAGAACGGAAAGATCCGCACGTTCGAAATTGCACCGGAGGATGCGGGCGTGAAACGCGTCAAGCCGGACGCATTGCGCGGCGGCAGCGCCGACGACAACGCAAAATCGTTGCTTGACGTGCTCGGGGGAAAACCCGGCGCGTTCCGTGATGTGGCAGTCCTCAACGCCGCCGCCGCTCTCATCGTTGCGGGCAGGGCGAAGGACTTGAAGGACGGCGCGGCGCTGGCGGCCAAATCGATCGACAGCGGCGAAGCGGAAGGCAGGCTCAATCGGCTGGTCAAAGTATCCAACGCCGTCGAGGCGTAACCGCTCATGGATATTCTGAAGAAAATCGAGACATACAAGCGCGAAGAGATCGCAGCCGCAAAACGGGCGCGGCCGCTGGCGGAAATTGAAAAGGCTGCGAAAGCGGCCGCGCCTCCGCGGGGCTTCCTGCGCGCCATCGAGCGCAAGATTGCAGCCGGCGATTATGCGCTCATTGCCGAAATCAAGAAGGCAAGCCCGTCCAAGGGATTAATCCGCTCCGATTTCGATCCAGCGCAACTTGCCAAAGCCTACGCGGCGGGCGGTGCGACCTGTCTGTCGGTGCTCACCGACGCGCCTTCGTTCCAGGGCAAGCCGGAATTTCTCGGGCTCGCAGGCGATGCTGCCGCCCTGCCCGCGCTGCGCAAGGATTTCATCTACGAGCCCTATCAGGTGACGGAATCGCGCGCTCTTGGCGCCGATTGCATTTTGATCATCATGGCGGCGGTCAGCGATGCCGAGGCCAAGGAGATTGAGGATGCTGCGACTGCCAATGAAATGGACGTCCTTGTTGAAGTTCATCAAGAAGATGAACTGGAACGCGCGCTCAAGCTAAAATCCCGGCTCATTGGCATCAATAACCGGGATCTGCGTACGTTCGAGACGTCCCTCGCGGTTGCCGAGCGGTTGGCGCCAAACATTCCGCGCGACCGTATCGTCGTTGCCGAAAGCGGCCTGAACGCGCCGGCCGATCTGGCCCGCCTCAACCGTATCGGCATTTCGACCTTTCTGGTCGGCGAAAGCCTGATGCGGCAGACCGATGTTGCCGCCGCCACCCGCGCGCTTCTCGCGCGCGCACAACGCAGCGCCGCGGAGTAACCCGGTGGCCAAGCGTAAAAAACCGGCACGGCGCGCTGCAAAAAAGACAACGCCTGTTAAACGCGCGGCCAAAACACTCAGCCACATCGATGCGCGCGGCGAGGCGCGCATGGTCGACGTCTCCGCCAAGAACGCCACCGATCGCATCGCCGTCGCCGAGGGCAAGGTCATCATGCGGCGGGAGACGCTCGACCTCGTCGTTGAAGGCAATGCGCTCAAGGGTGACGTGCTGGGAGCCGCGCGTCTTGCCGGCATCATGGCGGCCAAACGCACGCATGGGCTGATCCCGCTTTGCCATCCGTTGCCGATCAGCAAGGTCGAGATCGACATCAATCCGGAACACTCCCTGCCTGGCTTTCTGGTGCGCGCGACCGTGAAAGTGACGGCGCAGACCGGCGTCGAAATGGAGGCGCTGACGGCTGCCGCGATCGCGTGCCTGACCATTTACGATATGGTCAAGGCGGTCGAGCGTGGCATGCGCATCGAGGGCATCCGCCTGCTGCACAAGAGCGGCGGCAAATCCGGCGACTTCAACGTTAAGGAGTGAACCGTGGCTGCGTTGATGCCGGTCGCCGAAGCTTTGGCCCGCGTGCTCGCCGATGCACGCCCGCTGCCGGCGGAAAACGTGCCGCTGCACGATGCGCTCGGCCGTGTGCTCGCCTCTGACGTAATGGCTTTGCGCACGCAGCCGCCCGACGCGCTCTCGGCGATGGATGGCTACGCGGTGCGCGCCGCCGATATCGAACGGGTGCCTGTCACCTTGAACGTGATTGGCGAAGTTGCCGCCGGCCATCCGTTCGATGGCGAAATCAAAGCGGGAGAAGCCGCGCGCATTTTCACCGGCGGCGTCATGCCCGCCGGTAGCGACACCGTCGTCATTCAAGAGACGACGACACGCGACGGCGACATCGTCACGATCAAGACGCCCGTTGCCAAGAGCCGCAATGTGCGCGCGCAGGGCATCGACTTCACCAAAGGGCAAGTGCTGCTCGCCAAGGGCAAGCGCCTGAGCGGACGCGACTTGATGCTGGCCGCCGCCATGAACCATCCCACGTTAAGCGTGCATCGGCGGCCCAAGGTCGCCGTGGTCGGCACCGGCGACGAACTCGTTGCGCCGGGAGCGACACCCGCTCCGGGCGAGATCGTCTATTCGAACGGCTTTGCGCTGATTGCCCTGGCGGAGCGCGAAGGCGCTCACGTCACCGATCTCGGTATCGCGCGCGACACTGTCGAGGATATCGCCGGTGCGGTGCGGCGCGCGCGCGACGGCGGGGCTGACATTCTGCTGACCAGCGGTGGCGCGTCCGTCGGCGAGCACGACCTCGTCCAGAAGGCGCTTTCCTCCGAAGGACTCGATCTGTCGTTCTGGCGGGTCGCGATACGCCCCGGCCGGCCGATGATGCATGGGCGGCTCGGCCCCATGCAGGTGCTCGGCGTACCGGGCAACCCCGTATCATCCTATGTCTGCGCCTTCCTGTTTCTGGCGCCGCTGATCCGACGGCTTGCCGGCCGGGCGGATGTCGAGCCTGTGCCTGAGGAAGCCCGTCTCGGCCGCGACCTGCCGGCCAATGACGAGCGCGCGGACTACCTGCGGGCGACGCTCACCCAGGGCCCCGATGGCCTCGTGGCGACCCCACTGCCGGTCCAGGACAGTTCCCTGATGGCTTCGCTCGCCAAAGCCGATTGTCTGATGATTCGCCCGCCAAACGCGCCGGCAGCGGGGTCCGGTTCACCCTGCGTCATCCTTAAGCTCGGCTTTTAGCGGCCCTTCGAGTTTTTCACTTCAAATTAAATGGTTGCGGAACACATATCGAACAGATAGTGTCCGTTCATGATTTGTTTCTGACCGCCAGCCCTTGGGGACACTCACTGGGGCCTGCCGCGACGGGGAAAAACCGATGCTGACCCGCAAGCAATTCGAACTCCTACGCTTCATTCACGAGCGACTGACCGAATCCGGGGTTCCGCCCTCCTTTGACGAAATGAAGGACGCCCTCGACCTGCGGTCGAAATCCGGCATCCACCGGCTGATTACGGCGCTGGAAGAGCGTGGCTTCATCCGGCGGCTGGCCAACCGGGCGCGCGCCATCGAGGTGATCAAACTACCGGATTCGGTCGCCCACGGCATCAATGGCGGCCGCTCGCGCGGCTTCACCCCCAGCGTGATCGAGGGCGATCTCGGCCGCGTGCGGGCGGTGGCCGAGGATGACGTCGAAGTCGACAACATGCGCCCGATTGCGGTGCCGGTGATGGGCCGTATCGCCGCCGGTACGCCGATCGAGGCGATCCAGACCCGCAGCCACGTCATCAACATGCCGGCCGATCTGCTCACCGCCGGCGAACACTTTGCGCTCGAAGTACGTGGCGACTCGATGATCGAAGCCGGCATCCTCGACGGCGATATCGCGCTGATCCGAAAGTCCGAAGCCGCCGACACCGGCGACATCGTGGTGGCGCTCATCGACGATGAGGAGGCCACACTCAAGCGCTTCCGCCGCCGCGGCGCCTCGATTGCGCTGGAGCCCGCCAATACGGCCTACGAGGTGCGCATCCTGCCGCCCAACCGCGTCCGCATCCAGGGCAAGCTTGTGGGGCTGTTCAGGCGGTATTGAGCGTCAATCATCCGGCTCGCGGTCATCCGCTCGCGGCGTAGCGTCCTGCGGCGCCCGCGCGACTACGGGGATGCTTTCGCCCGCCGGGAGCGGCGCCCGCGCCCAGGGACGCTCGTAGCCATTCGGCCGTGCTTCACTGCGCTCGAATTGGTCTCCGGTCCAGCGCAGCGTCATCGCGCCGTTGACGCGCCAGGCCGCGCGGTCGATCAGCAAGGCCTGACAAGCGCCGGGCGACTGACGCGGGCTGACTACGACCGCCGCACGCGCGCAGTCCTCCACGAAGGCTTCCACGGACGTCGCAAACGACACCAGCCGGCCATCCTTGAGCTGGCCGATGCAGCCGATGGCATCGCAGCGCACGCCGGTGCTAAGGCTTGCATCCTTGGGTGTGCGCGCATCGCCGTCGGCCATCAGCCACTCCTTGATGGCGAACGTATCGCGCGGACTATGCAGCACGCTCAGGCGACCATCGGCTCCGCGAACGGCTGCGGCTTGGCCATCGCCCGACACGAACAAATCGGGGCGCGGCAGCAGCATCACCCACAAGCTCGCGCCCAACGCCAATGCGACTCCGCTCCAGCGCAATGGCGAACGCAGCAGGCACAACAGCAACAGGCCCGCCGTTGCAAGCAACAGGGGACCGGTGCCGAAGGCATGAATTTGACCGACCGCGCCGGGCAGATGCGCGACCCAGAGAACGACCGCGATCATCCAGTCGACGCCGTCGCCCATCAGCCGCCAGAAAAACGCATCGAAGCCGAACGGCATCGCGAGCAAGCCGAGAATGCCCATCGGCATCACCCATGCCGATACCACGGGCATGGCCAGAAGATTGGCCAGCACGCCATAGGGCGCGAGGCGATGGAAATGAAATGCCGAATAAGGCATGGTCGCTAGCCCCGCCACGAGGGAAGCCAAAACAAGGCCGGCAATTTCCCGCCCGCCCCACAGCGCAACGCGCGTGCCCGCCGATGTGTCGGCCTTGGCATGCAACGGCAATCCGAATTGATAGGCCGCGATCAACGCGAGTGCCGCAGCAAACGACATCTGGAAACTCGGATGCACGATGGCTTCCGGCGTGAACAGCAGAACGGCGAAGGCCGCGATCGCGATGGTGCGAAAGGTCAAGGCCGGCCGGTCGAGGATGACGCCGGCGAGAACGATTGAAATCATGATGTAAGCGCGTTGCGTTGAGACGCTGGCGCCCGACAGCAACAGATAAAATGTCGCCGCGCCGAGGGCCGCCGCTGCCGCCCACTTCTTGATCGGGTAGCGCGTTGCAAACGATGGAACCAGCGCAAGACCGGCGCGCAGCACAAAGAACACGATGCCGGCGACCACCGCCATGTGATAGCCGGAGATCGCCAGTACATGCGCGAGGCTCGATATGTAGAAGGCGTCGCTGACAGGGGCTGAGATTGCATTGCGCTTGCCGGTGATGAGAGCCGATGCGATGGAGCCGCGATCGCCGGGCAGCACCGCGTGAATGCGGCGGTTGATGCCCTCGCGCATTCCGTCGAGCAGTGCCGCGCCGCGCAAACGCCAACCGGGCGTCTCTGACGGGGCCACCGTTTTGATGCGGCCGAGCGCGTAGCCCGACGCGCCGATCCCCTGGAAATACATGTCGCGCGCGAAATCGTAGCCGCCGGGCCGCAAGGGAGCGAGTGGCGGCGACAGGTGCGCCTTGAACGTCACGAAACGCCCGACCTCGGGCGCGCTGCCTTTGCGCACGGCGACGCGCACACGGTCGGGCACTTCCGGCATGCGTGCGCCATCGATCGCGCGCACGTGCACGACGACGCGGTCGCTGCGGGCGCGCTCCTCGCGCGTCTCTACAAAGCCCGACACAATCACGCTGGCAGCCGGAACCTGGAGAACCGGATGCGCAATGCGCGCCGTCTTCAACGTGGCGGTCGTGAAACCCGCCGCCATCGCGGCCAGCGCAAGCGCCAGTGGAAAGCCGACCGCATGCCGGCGCGCCGCCACCGCGAGCGCGATTGCGCCGGCCGTGGCGCCGAGTGCCGCCCATAAAGCCGGTTCACGATCCGCCGTGAAATAGCCCACCACGCCGAAACCGAACGCGACTGGCAGCCATGGCAGCAGCCTGCCCGGCGCAACCTCGGCCAGCATCCATTGCGAGAGCAGCTTTCGCAGCTGTTCCTGCGTTGCTGCGAGCCCATCGGGCAGGACAAACCCCGCGCGACGGCGCGCGGCGTCAATCTCGGCCGCCCACACTTTGGCGCGTGTTCTCGTTTGCCGAGGCTCGGCCATGACGCCCCCAAGCACGTCCCCAAGCGCAGATGCGCCGAGGGATGCTACGGCATGGGCCGCCGCTGGCTAGGAGAACGGTTGTGAACTAGCCCGTCGCCTTGTCCTTCGCGATGTCCTTGGCATAGGTGTCGCGCAGGCCGACGGTGCGGCTAAACACCGGTTTGTCGGGCGTTGAATCGCGATCGCGGCAGAAATAACCTTGCCGCTCAAACTGCACTGGCTGTTCGAGCCTGGTCTCGCGCAGAGCGGGCTCAAGCCGGGCATTGCCCATCACTTCGAGCGAATTCGGATTGAGATCGTCGGCAAAATTCTCACCCCCGCTCGGGTCCGGCCTCGTGAACAGCGAATTGTAAATCCGCACCTCGGCCGGAATCGAGGCCGCAGCCGACACCCAGTGGATGGTCGCCTTCACTTTTCGGCCATCAGGGGCATTGCCGCCTTTTGTCGCCGGGTCATAGGTACAACGCAGTTCAGTCACTTCGCCGACGGCGTTCTTCTTTACCTCCCGGCAGGTAACGAAATAGGCGTAGCGCAGGCGCACTTCCTTGCCGGGCGACAGGCGAAAGAATTTCTTCGGCGGGTCCTCCATGAAATCCTCCGCCTCGATGTAAAGCTCGCGGCCAAATTGCAGTTTGCGTGACCCCGCCGACGGGTCGTCGGGGTGATTGACCGCGTCGAGTTCCTCCACCTGCGCCTCGGGATAATTCTCGATGACGAGCTTGAGTGGGCGCAGCACCGCCATGCGCCGCAGCGCGGTTTTATTGAGCGCCTCGCGCACCGAGAAGTCGAACATGCGGGCGTCGACGGTGCTGTTGGCTTTGGCGACGCCAATGCGCTTGATAAAATCGCGGATCGCTTCCGGCGGCACACCGCGGCGGCGAAGCCCGGCAAGCGTCGGCATGCGCGGATCGTCCCAGCCGGTCACATGCCCGTCGCGCACCAGCATCGTGAGCACCCGCTTGGAGAGCACGGTGTAAGTAAGATTGAGCCGCGCGAATTCGTATTGATGCGGCCTCGATGGCACATCCAGGTTGGCGATGAACCAGTCGTACAGTGGCCGGTGATCCTCGAATTCGAGCGTGCAGATCGAGTGAGTGATGCCCTCGATCGCATCGGACTGGCCATGGGCATAATCGTAACTCGGGTAGATTTTCCATTCCGTGCCGGTGCGCGGATGCGGCGCGTGCAGGATGCGGTACATCACCGGATCGCGCAGGTTGATATTGCCGCTTGCCATGTCGATCCTGGCACGCAGCACGCGCGCGCCATTGGGAAATTCGCCCGCCCGCATGCGCCGGAACAGATCGAGGCATTCCGCCGCCGGACGGTCGCGGAACGGGCTATTCTTGCCCGGTTCGGTCAAAGTGCCGCGATTGATCCGCATCTGCTCGTGCGTCTGGTCGTCGACGTAGGCCTTGCCGGCGCGGATCAGGTCCTCGGCCCAGCCGTAAAGCCGCTCGAAATAATCGGAGGCATGATAGAGGTGCTTGCCCCAGTCGAAACCGAGCCAGCGCACGTCGCGCTCGATGGCGTCGATATATTCCTGCTCTTCCTTGGCCGGATTGGTATCGTCGAATCGCAGATTGCAATGGCCACCGAACTCGGCCGCCAGGCTGAAGTTGAGCGCAATCGACTTGGCGTGGCCGATGTGGAGGTAGCCGTTCGGTTCGGGCGGAAAGCGGGTGACGATTTGCCTGACGCGGCCGCCATCGAGGTCCCCTCGGACGATGTCACGGATTAAATCGCGGCTCGCCTCTCCGGCCGCCACGTCACCCGTCGCAATTTCGCCGCTTGCCATGTCCGCCTTCGCCATGCTTTTCGTGTTCCGGATGCGACTCGATAAGGCCGCCACTTTACGGCGGGTCAATCCCATGACGTGCCGTTCGGTTCAATGTCAATCGTGCTGACACGCGCTCCCGCGGATGTGGTACAGGCCCGGCGATGAACGCGCCTGTCGTCACCCGCTTTGCGCCCTCTCCCACCGGCTTCCTGCATATCGGCGGCGGGCGCACTGCGCTGTTCAACTGGCTTTATGCCCGCCGCTTCGGCGGCAAAATGCTGCTGCGGATCGAGGACACCGACCGCGAGCGCTCGACGGCTGCCGCGGTCGCGGCCATCATCGACGGGCTGACCTGGCTCGGCCTCGCCTGGGACGGCGAGATCGTATTCCAGTTCTCGCGGGTGGCGCGCCACCGCCAGAT
>DATATS010000015.1:0-7746 GCA_036268675.1 Pseudolabrys sp. | reverse complement strand
GTCGCCGATCGCCAGCGTATCGGTCTTTGCAAGTTTCAATCGCTCGCGCAGTTCGATCAGCGTTGCGCGTTTTGCGCCGCGGCCGAAGATCGGTTCGTTGACCAGACCCGCCAGCCGCCCGCCCTCGAGCGCAAGCGTGTTGGCGCGCATTTCGTCGAAGCCGATCATCGCGGCGATGCGCTGCGTGAACAGTGTGAAGCCGCCGGATACCATGCAGGTCAAGGCGCCGTTCGCCCGCATGGTCGCCAGCAACGTGCGCCCGCCGGCCGTCAACGTAATGTGCCGCTCGATCACCTCGTCGATGACTTTGACCGGCAAATCCTTCAATAGCGCGACGCGCTCGCGCAGCGCCGGCTCGAAGGCGATTTCGCCGCGCATGGCGCGTTCGGTGATCGCCGCCACATGCGCTTTCATGCCCACGTAGTCGGCCAGCTCGTCGATACATTCCTGGGCGATCATGGTGGAATCCATGTCGGCGAGGAAAAGCCGCTTGCGCCGGTGCGCGGCCGGCTGCACCACGGCGTCGATGCCGGCGCCGAGCAGGCCGCGCAGGCGTTCGGCCAGATCGCGTTGGTCGGCATTCGATTCCGCGCTAAAGGGGCTAAAGGGAATGTCGGCGGCGTCCGGCCCCAGCCGTTGCGGCGCGCCGGCGTTCGTCAGGCCTGCGCGCGCGCGCTCAACCGCGGACGGGTCGAGCGTGCCGGAGCCTGCGATCAGGGTTGCGACATGAGTCATGCGATGCAGCGCGCCGCCAAAGCGGTGCTTATTGCAGGGCCGACGACCAGCGGCAAGTCGGCGCTGGCGCTGCGGCTGGCCGAGCGTATCGGCGGCACGATCGTCAACGCCGATTCCATGCAGGTCTATCGGAGCTTGCGCATCATCACCGCGCGGCCGTCACCCGAGGATGAGCGCCGCGTGCCGCACCGGCTTTACGGCCATGTCGACGCCGGCACGAATTACTCGGTCGGACAATGGTGCCGCGAGGCGGGTGCCGCCATCGCCGACATTACGGCGGCCGGGCGCATTCCGATTTTGGTCGGCGGCACCGGATTGTATTTCAAGGCGCTGACCACGGGGCTCGCCGCCGTGCCGCCGATCCCGGCGGAAATCCGCGAACGCGTGCGCGCGCGGCTGGCCGGCGAAGGCGTTGCGCCGCTCTACGCCGAGCTGGTGGAGCGCGACCCGCAAACGGCGCATCGCCTGATGCCGAACGACCGATCCCGCATCGCGCGTGCGCTCGAGGTGATAACGGCTACCGGCCGCTCACTGTCGGACTGGCATCGCGACGGAATGCCGCCGTTGCTCGACGCACGTTACGTCGCCAAGGTCTTCATCACCCTGGAGCGCGAGGAGCTGGTGGCGCGCATCGAGGCGCGCTTCGCCGCCATGCTGGACGCGGGCGCGCTCGACGAAGTGAGGGCGCTGGCCGCGCGCGGGCTCGATCCGCTGCTGCCGGCGATGAAGGCGCACGGCGTGCCCTGGCTCATTCGCCACCTCAACGGCGCGATCGCGCTCGACGAAGCTGCCGCCGGCGCCATCATGGACACGCGCCGCTACGCCAAGCGCCAGGTGACGTGGTTTCGCAATCAAATGAAGGACTGGCCGGCAGTGACGTCCGACGGCGCGCCTGCCGCAATCGAACGGCAGCTTACCGTTGCGGTCTGATTGCAGCGCGGAAAGAAAGCCTGTGCGCTGGCCCGCGAAGTCTGACGCCGGCGCGAGGGTTGACCCGAGGGCCGCCGAGGCAGACAAAAGCGCTTGACCGTGTGGTCAGGCGCGCCTATAAAACCGCGCAATGAAAGTACGGATGGACGAGATGCTGCGCAATATTATTACCGTAATCGTAGATGTTCGGACGCGATCTTGCCGGCCCTGAAGGGGCTTGCCAGGTAAGCGTCCGGACACAGGCCCCTCACGGGCCTTTTTTATTGCGCGCATAACGACAGTGGACTGAGACCGAAGGGACAATGCCATGACACGCGAAATGACCGGCGCCGAAATGGTGATCGAGGCGCTCGCCGACCAGGGCGTGAAGCGTCTGTTCGGCTATCCGGGCGGCGCGGTGCTGCCGATCTACGACGCGCTGTTTGCGCAGGACAAGGTCAAGCACGTGCTCGTCCGGCATGAGCAGGGTGCCGCGCACGCCGCGGAAGGTTATGCGCGCTCGACCGGCAAGGTCGGCTGCATGCTGGTGACGTCGGGTCCCGGCGCGACCAACGCGGTGACCGGCCTGACCGACGCGCTGATGGATTCGATCCCGCTCGTCTGCATCACCGGACAGGTGCCCACGCATCTCATCGGCAACGACGCCTTCCAGGAATGCGACACCGTCGGCATCACGCGGCCGTGCACCAAGCACAATTATCTGGTCAAGCGCATCGAGGATCTGCCGCGCGTGCTGCATGAGGCGTTTCACATCGCGGCGAGCGGCCGGCCGGGTCCCGTGGTGGTCGACATTCCGAAAGACATCCAGTTCGCCAAGGGCGTCTATTCCAGGCCGAAGGATTTTCCGCACACCGGCTATCGCCCCAAGGTCAAGGGCGACATGGACAAGATCAAGCAGGCGGTCGACCTGATGGCGCACGCCAAGCGGCCGCTGTTCTACACCGGCGGCGGCGTGGTCAATTCCGGCAAGGCCGCGAGCGATCTCTTGCGCGAACTGGTCAAGCTCACCGGCTTCCCGATCACATCGACGCTGATGGGGCTCGGCGCGTTTCCGGCCGCCGATCCGCAATGGATGGGCATGCTCGGCATGCACGGCACACTCGAGGCCAACATGGCGATGCACGATTGCGACGTGATGATCTGCATCGGCGCGCGCTTCGACGACCGCATCACCGGCCGGGTCGACGCCTTCTCACCCGGCTCGAAGAAGATCCATGTCGACATTGATCCGTCCTCGATCAACAAGAACATCCACGTCGACGTGCCGATCGTCGGCGATTGCGCGCACGTGCTGGAAGACATGGTGCGGCTGTGGCGCTCGCAAGCGCATCACCCCGACAAAAAGGCGCAAGCCGACTGGTGGAAGCAGATCGACAAATGGCGCGCGCGCAAGTCGCTCGCCTATCGCCAGTCCAACGAGGTCATCAAGCCGCAATACGCCATCCAGCGGCTTTATGAATTGACCAAGGATCGCGACACCTACATCACCACTGAAGTCGGCCAACACCAGATGTGGGCCGCGCAGTTCTATAACTTCCAGGAACCCAACCGCTGGATGACGTCCGGCGGGCTTGGCACCATGGGCTATGGCCTGCCGGCGTCCGTCGGCGTGCAGATGGCGCATCCGAAATCGCTGGTCATCGACATTGCCGGCGAGGCCAGCGTGCAGATGACGATGCAGGAATTGTCGACCGCCGTGCAGTACCGGCTGCCGATCAAGATCTTCATCATCAACAATAAGTACATGGGCATGGTGCGGCAGTGGCAGGAGCTGCTGCACGGTGGGCGCTATTCGGAAAGCTATTCCGAGGCGCTGCCGGATTTCGTCAAGCTGGCGGAGGCCATGCACGCGCATGGCATCCGCTGCGAAAAGCCGGGCGATCTCGATCACGCCATTAGGGAAATGATCGACGTCGACAAACCGGTGCTGTTCGATTGCGTGGTCGATCCGAAGGAAAACTGCTTCCCGATGATTCCGTCGGGACGTGCGCACAATGAAATGATCCTCGGCGATGCCGGCGTCAGCATTGACGACGCCATCACCGAACAAGGCAAGGTGATGGTGTGATGAACGCAAACGCAAATCCGGCCCCGAGCACGTCGCATTATCCGAGCGCGCCGACCGCGCAAAAGACGGAAACCCATACGCTGTCGGTGCTGGTCGACAACGAGCCGGGCGTGCTCGCGCGCGTCATCGGCCTGTTCGCCGGCCGCGGCTACAATATCGAGTCGCTGACGGTGTCGGAGACCGAGCACGCCAAGCATTTGTCGCTGATCACGGTCGTCACCACCGGCACGCCGATGGTGATCGAGCAGATCAAGAACCAGCTCGATCGTCTCGTCCCCGTTCACCGGGTTATGGACATGACGCTTTTGGGCGGCGCCATCGAGCGCGAACTGGCCATGGTCAAGGTCAAAGGCAAAGGCGAGCAGCGGGTCGAGGCGTTGCGGCTGGCCGACGCCTTTCGCGCACGCGTGATCGACGCCACCACCGAAAGCTTCGTGTTCGAGATTACCGGCAAGAACGACAAGATCGACCAGTTCGTCGAACTGATGCTGCCGCTCGGCCTGGTCGAGGTCTCGCGCACCGGCATCGCGGCCATCGCGCGCGGGCCGGAGGGGATGGCGGCGCGTTGACATGCCCTTCGACGTTTTTCTGGCCTTGGCAGTGTTTGCGTCGGTGACGGCGTTCACCCCGGGACCCAACAACATCATGCTCGCCGCATCCGGCGTGAATTTCGGTTTCATGCGGACAATTCCTCACATGATCGGCATCACGATCGGATTTGTGGTGCTGCTCATCGTTTGCGCCGCAGGGCTGGGAGTGCTCGTGACCACGGTCCCGGCGCTGTTGATCGCGCTCAAGACCGCATGCGGCCTCTATATGCTGTGGCTGGCGTGGAAAGTCGCGACCGCAAACACCACTGGCGATGACGAAAAAGCCCCAGGGCAGCCGCTGACATTGTTCCAGGCGGCCGCATTTCAGTGGGTCAATCCCAAGGCCCTCGTCGTGTCGCTGAGCGCAATCGCCATCTACGTGCGGCCGGAGAACCGCATGTTCGATTTTCTGATCTTGCTCGCGGTGTTCACGACGACGACCGCGGGGTCGGTGGTGACCTGGGCCGGATTCGGCGTAGGTCTGCGGCGGTTTCTCAAGGACCCCGTGCACGCGCGCACATTCAATGTCGCCATGGCGCTGCTGCTGGTCGCGAGCATCATTCCCATCGTGACGGGGGCGGAATGACAATAAACGCCGGGACTTGTGGCCTCGCGCCCGGCGTCCTAGAAGCAGGGCCGAAAGTCTAAGGGATCAAACGAGGGTATCATGCGTGTTTATTACGATCGCGACGCCGACCTCAACCTGATCAAGGGCAAAAAGGTCGCCATCATCGGCTACGGCAGCCAGGGCCACGCCCACGCGCTCAATCTGCGCGATAGCGGCGTGAAGGAGGTGGCGGTGGCGCTGCGCAAGACCTCCGCCGGCGTCAAGAAAGCCGAGGGCGAGAAATTCAAGGTCATGGAAGTGGCCGAGGCCGCCAAGTGGGCCGACGTGATGATGATGCTCACGCCCGACGAGTTGCAGGGCGACATCTATCGCGATCATCTGGTCAAGAACATGAAGGACGGCGCGGCGTTGATGTTTGCGCACGGTCTCAACGTGCACTTCAACCTGATCGAACCGCGCGGCGATCTCGACGTGCTGATGATCGCGCCGAAAGGTCCGGGCCACACCGTGCGTTCGGAATATCAGCGCGGCGCCGGCGTGCCCTGTCTGGTGGCGATCCACAAGGACGCCTCCGGCAACGCGCACGATCTCGGCCTGTCTTATGCTTCGGCGATCGGCGGTGGCCGTGCCGGCATCATCGAAACGACGTTCAAGGAGGAATGCGAGACCGATCTGTTCGGCGAGCAGACCGTGCTGTGCGGCGGCCTCGTCGAACTGATGAAGGCCGGTTACGAAACGCTGGTCGAGGCCGGCTACGCGCCCGAGATGGCCTATTTCGAATGCGTGCACGAAGTGAAGCTGATCGTCGACCTCATCTACGAGGGCGGCATCGCCAACATGAACTACTCGATCTCCAACACCGCCGAGTACGGCGAATACGTTTCCGGCCCGCGCGTGGTGAACGCCGCGACCAAGGCGGAGATGAAGCGCGTGCTCAACGACATCCAGTCCGGCCGTTTCACCCGCGACTGGATGCTGGAGAACAAGGTCAACCAGACCTCGTTCAAGGCGACCCGTACCAAACTTGCCGAGCACGGAATCGAGCAGGTCGGCGCCAAGCTGCGTGACATGATGCCGTGGATCAAGCAGCGCGCACTGGTCGACAAGAGCAAGAACTGATCCGCATGCTGCGTGCCGCCGTCATCAGCGCGGCCGTCCTGTTCGGGGCGGCCGCGTTTGCATTTGCCGGCGATCAAGGCGAGCCCGACAAGGGCTGCGACGGCAGCACCTACGAAATGGTCGAATGTCTCAAGGCCAAGACCGCGCAATGGGACAAGCGCATGACCATTGCCTATGAGGAAAAGCTCAAGGAAGCCGAGCCGAAACAGCGCGAGCAGCTGCGCGTGGCGCAGCGGCTTTGGGTCAAATTCCGCGACGCCAATTGCCTGTATTATGATCTTGGCGAAGGCACCATCGCGCGCATCGACACCGGCAATTGCATGGTCGAGATGACCAAGCGGCGCGCCATCGAACTGGAAGAGGCCGGCGAGCGCAAATAGCCGCCGGGCTACTTCTTTCCGATTTTCTCTCCCAGCCACTTCGCGACTTCGCCCGCCGACGCCTTGGCGCCGCCGGTCGAGCCGCGCAAATTCGCTTCGCGCATCAGCGTCACGGGGATGGCGCCGACGAGCGGCTGCAACGTCGCGATAAACTTGCCGTCATGGGCGCGCCGCGGCGACACCAGCAGGATTGCGTCATAGGGCGGCAGCGCGTGCTTGGGATCGTCGAGCACGGCGAGATCGAATTTGGCGATGCGGCCGTCGCTCGAATAGGCCGAGATCACGTCGACGTCGCCATTATGCGCCGCCTGATACATGAAGTCGGACTGCATGGTGCGCTGCTGGCGGAAGTGGAGCCCATAGGCCGAAACGAGTGCCTTCCATTCCGGCCGCTCGAAAAATTCGTAATCGCCGGCAATCGACAGGTCGCCCGCATGCGCCGCCAGATCGGCGATGGAATGGATGCCGAGCTTTTCGGCCTTGGCGCGTGGGATCGCCAGCGCGTAGGCGTTCTCGAAGCCGAGCGCGCCCAGCATGCGGATGCCGTGTTTCTCCTTGAGCCAGCGCGCCACGCCGGCGAGCACCTCGGCGCGCGGCTTGACGTCGTGGCGCTGCATTTCATTGGCCCAGATGGTGCCGGAATAATCCACATAGGCGTCGATGTCGTTGGCCGCGAGCGCATTGAAGATGACGGCCGAGCCGAGTCCGTCGCGGCGCGTCGCGGTGAGGCCGTTTGCCTCGAGCCGCTGTTCGATCAGCGCGGCCAGCACATATTGCTCGGTGAACGGCTTGGCGCCGATCACGTAGGCGCCGCTCGCGCGCGTGAGCACCGGCAGCAGCGCCACCGCCACCAGCAGCACGAGCCCGCCAGCACCTGCGCCGACCTTCAGGCGGCTGCGCACTTTGACGCCGTGCTCCATGAGCGCCAGCAGTTGATCGACGGCAAGCGCCAGCGCCGCCGCCGCCACGCAGCCGAACAGCACGAACACCCAGTTCTGCGTTTGCAGCCCGGCGAAAATATAATTGCCGAGACTTGTCTGGCCGATGGGCGTCGCCAACGTCGCGGTTCCAATCACCCATACCGCCGAGGTGCGGATGCCGGCCATGATCACCGGCATGGCGATGGGCAACTCGATCAGCCGCAGGATTTTCCGCGGCGGCAGAGCGAGCGCGAGCCCGGCGTCATGCAACTCCGGATTGACGCCATTGAGGCCTGTCACCGTGTTGCGCAGCACCGGCAGCATCGAATAGAGCGCCAGCGCCAGCACCGCGGGCAAAAATCCGAGCGCGGAAAAACTCCAGCCGAACAGGCGTTCGGACAAAGCGGCGAGCGCCAGCAGCAGCGGATAGAACAAC
>DATATS010000014.1:0-10028 GCA_036268675.1 Pseudolabrys sp. | reverse complement strand
CGACAGACTCGGATTTGTCATGAAATACTTGTGGGCGTTGAACGGTTCCTCGCCCGGCGCGGCCTTTATGCGCGTCGAACTGCCGTCCGGCAAGAGTGTCCAACTTTGCTCATTATCCTTGAAGTTTGCGACCATGATCTGGCCGATAACCTGCTCATGCACGGTCGGATTGAGAATCGGGCACAGCACCTCGACGCGGCGGTCGAGGTTGCGCGGCATCATGTCGGCGGAGGAAATATAGATCGCGGCCTTAGGGTGCGGCAGGGAATGGCCGGCCCCGAAACAGTAGATGCGGCCGTGTTCCAGAAAGCGGCCGACGATGGATTTGACGCGGATATTTTCCGACAGGCCCGGCAGGCCGGGCCGTAGACAGCAGATGCCGCGCACGACCAGATCCACTTTCACGCCGCCGATCGAGGCGTCATAGAGCGCGTCGATGATGCCGGGGTCGACCAGCGAATTCATCTTCATCCAGATCGCCGCGGGCTTGCCCGCTTTAGCGTTGGCGATCTCCTGTGCGATGTGATCGAGAATGCGGCTGCGCAGCGAAATCGGCGAAATCGCCATGCGTTCGAGTTCGGCCGGCTCGGCATAGCCGGTGATGTAGTTGAAGATGCGCGCCACGTCGCGCCCGATCACGAGGTCGGCGGAAAAGAACGACAAATCAGTGTAGATGCGCGCGGTCACCGGGTGATAATTGCCGGTCCCGAGATGGACATAAGTTGCAAGCGTGCTGCCCTCGCGCCGCACCACCAATGAAAGCTTGGCGTGGGTCTTGAGCTCGATGAAGCCGTACACGACCTGTACGCCGGCGCGTTCGAGGTCGCGCGCCCAGCGGATATTGGCTTCTTCATCGAAGCGCGCCTTGAGCTCAACCAAGGCAGTGACCGATTTGCCGGCTTCCGCCGCCTCGACCAGCGTCTTGATGATCGGCGACTCGGCACTGGTGCGATAGAGCGTCTGCTTGATCGCGACGACGTTGGGATCGCGCGCGGCCTGCTGGAGGAATTGCACCACCACATCGAAGGATTCGTAAGGATGGTGGACGATCAGGTCCTTTTGCCGGATGGCGGCGAAGGCGTCGCCGCCATGGTCGCGGATGCGCTCCGGATAGCGCGGGTTATAGGGCACGAATTCGAGATCTGGCCGGTCGAGTTTTTTGAGCTGCGACAGCTCATTGAGCGCGAGCACCCCGTCGACCAGAAACACTTCGTCGTCGACGACCGCCAGTTCGCGCTGCACGAAGTTGCGCAGCTCGACCGGCATCTTGGCGTCGAGTTCGAGGCGGATCACCGAACCGCGTCGCCGCCGCTTGAGCGCGGTCTCATAGAGCCGCACCAAATCCTCCGCCTCCTCCTCGATTTCCACTTCCGAGTCGCGGATGAGGCGGAAGGCGCCCTGGCCTTTGACGGTGTAGCCTGGAAACAGCCGCCCGATGTAGAGCGAGGTCGCCTCTTCCAGCGATATCAGCCGGATGCCCTGTTCCTGTGCGTTCGGCAATTTGATGAAGCGTTCGAGCTTCAGCGGCATGCGGATGAGCGCGTTCATCGCCTTGCCGTCCTTCACGCGCGCAAGCTGGAGCGCGAGCGAAAAACCCAGATTGGGGATGAACGGAAACGGATGCGCCGGGTCGATGGCGAGCGGCGTCAGCAGCGGAAACACATGACTGAGGAAATACTCTTCGAGCCAACCGCGTTCTTGCTTCTTGAGGTCGGCGCCGTCCACCAGCGTAAAACCAACCGCGGCAAGTTCGGGCCGCAATTCAAGCCAGCGCTTCTGCTGATCGTACGCGAGTTTGGTCACGGCCTCGCCGATGCGGACAAGCTGCTCGGACGGCGTGAGCCCGTCCGGGCTCCGGGTCGTAATGCCCTCACGCATCTGCCCGATCAGTCCGGCGACGCGCACCATGAAAAATTCGTCGAGATTGTTGGCTGAGATCGAGAGGAACTGCACCCGCTCCAGCAGGGGGTGGTGCTCGTTGGCAGCCTCCTCCAGCACACGCCGGTTGAAATGCAGCCAGGACAGTTCGCGGTTGATGAAACGCTCCGGCCGCGTTCTCAGATCGGCATCGGCAGATGAATTGGGCGCCGGCGCTATCGGCTCGCGATCCACGCTCGGGGCGATTTCCTGTGCCGACGCAATAGCTTGTCCACGATCTACCATTGTAATGGATGCCCGAATATCGCCATCCCTAGCCGACGAAAATGGCGGACGGATGACAGTTCGCGCCCGAACGCCCCGTATCGTCAAGACATTCTCATATGCGCCGCTAAGCCTGTGTGTCGCGGAAAAGCTCCGCGGCAAGCGCCCGCGTGACGGGACGGTGCTGCCGCATGGCCTCTTCATCGAGCCGTGCGACCGCCGTGCGCGCGGCTGCAAACGAGCGCTCGATACGGTTGGCGAGATAATTCACCAATGCTTCGTCGACGCTGAGTTGACGGTCGGCGGCAAGCTTGACGATCAGCGCGCGCAGCAAGCCGTCCTCCGGTGCCGACAGCGCGACACTCGGCAGCGCACGCAGTCGCGAGGCGAGATCGCGAATGGCCACCGGAAACGTCGTCAGCGGCGAACGCGATGTCATAAGGACGTGTGCCGAATGTTCGCGCGCGAAATTGATAAAGTGAAAAAGCGCACGCTCGTCGAGACCGGCAAACTTCAGGTCCTCAACCACCAGCGCGCCGGTGGCGAACGCCGCCGGCAGATCGATCTCGGCCAGCAATTTCGCCGACAGGACGCGCGCGCCGGAACCTTGCGCCCAAATCGTCGCAAGGTGGCTCTTGCCCGATCCTTCCGGACCGATCAGCGCCATGATCTTGTCCGGCCAATCCGGCCAGCGATCGATCAGCGACAACGCTTTTGCGTTCGAAGGACCGGACAGAAAATCCTCGCGCGCGAAACTCTCCGCGTGATCGAGCGCCAGCACGAGCTGGCGCGGACTGGCCATGCCCACCGTCATCCCGACTGCCCGGTATAGAGCGCGCTTTCCCGGTAGCGCATCAGCGCAAAGCGCATCAGCACACCAATGGTGGCCGCCAGCGGCACCGCCACCAGCAGGCCGACAAAACCGAACAGATAGCCGAAAGCGAGCAGCGCAAAGATGATCCAGACCGGATGCAGGCCGACACTCTCGCCGACCAGCTTGGGCGACAGCACGTTGCCTTCAAAGAACTGGCCCACCAGGAAAATACCAAGCACCGTGGCAATCGACGTCCACTGCGGCCAGAACTGCGCCACTGCCACGCCGACCGCAAGGATCAGGCCGGTCATCGAGCCGACGTAGGGCACAAACGTGATCACGCCGGAAATCAGCCCGATCAGCAAGCCGAAATTGAGCCCGCTCAGCGTCAGCGTCACCGCGTAGAACGAGCCGAGGATCATGCAAACCGCCGTCTGCCCGCGCACGAAGCCCGCGATCGCCGCGTCGATCTCGCGCGCCAGCCGCCGCACGGTTTCGCGTTGATGGACCGGGATCCAGCTATCCGCGGCGCGCAAAATTCGGTGCCAGTCGTAGATCAGGTAGAACGCAACGACGGGCGTTACGACCACCAGCGAGAACAGCGAGACGAGCGCGCGGCCGCCCGACCACAGCGACTTCAGGAACGCGGTGATCCAGCCGACGCCTTGCGTGACCAGATCGCCGATCGATTTGTCGGCGTTGAAGCCGGCCCCCACCAATTTCTGTATCCAGGGCCGGCTCGGATCGCTGAGCAGCTGCTGCAACCGCGAGACATAGCCGGGAATGTTGTCGATGAAGGACGACAATTGTCCGCCGATGATCGGCGCGACGAGGAGAATGATGAGCACGAAACCCATGACCACCAAGGCGATCATCAGCAGCGCCGCCGCAAGGCGGTTGACGCCGGCGCGCTCGAGGCGGTCGGTCAAAGGCGTGAGCAGATAGGCGATGGCCGCGCCCGCCACGAACGGCAGCAGGATTTCGCTCAACAGCCACAGCACCAGCACGAGCACGACCAGCGCCGCCAGCCAGAACGCAACCTGCGTTTCGAGCGTGATGGCGGACCTGCGATGCGTGCGGACGCGCGGACGCCGGCTCATGATTTGGCCGCCGCTGAATTCATGTGCCGCACCCATTCGGAGACGTAGGCTGCGACCGACAGCAAGGTGAGCGCCGCCACCAGACCCATGAGGACCAGTTCGAGCGATCTGGCTTCGATGCCGAAGCCGAGCGAGCCGAGCACCACGCAGGCAAAGAGGATTTGCGCCACGGTGTTGAGCTTGGAAACCAGCAGCGGCTTGACCTTGAGCGGCGAACCCAGAACCCAGGACAGCATGACCGCGCCCACGATCATGATGTCGCGCGATACCACCAGGATCACCAGCCAGATCGGAATGATGCCGTTGATGCTGAGCGTTATATAGATCGACACGATCAGCGCCTTGTCGGCGAGCGGGTCGAGATAGGCGCCCAGTTCGGTGGTCATGCCAAAGCGCTTGGCGAGATAGCCGTCCACGGCGTCGCTAACGCCTGCGGCGACAAACAGGATGAAGGCAATTCCCAGCTGGCCCGAGGCGATCGCCCAGACCACGATCGGCACCAGCAGAATGCGCCCCAACGTAATGAGGTTTGGAATACTCAAGGCAGTCCCGGCTCGTGGATGGCTCCCGGCAGACTGCGCCGGCAACGCCCCAACGGAGGAGTATAACGGCGTGCGGACCATTGCGCGACTTGCGATTCCCACGTAGGACCCCGGCGTTAAAGCGAGACCCCATCATGGCAGAAAAGGAGCGCGGCATCACTTACGCGCAGGCCGGTGTCGATATCGACGCCGGCAACCGGATGGTGGATTTGATCAAGCCGCTGGTGCGGGCGACGGCGCGAACCGGGGCCGACGCCGAAATCGGCGGATTTGGCGGACTGTTTGACTTGAGCCGCGCTGGCTTCAAGGACCCCGTGCTGGTTGCCGCAACCGACGGCGTCGGGACCAAGGTCAAGATCGCGGTCGAAACCGGACGGCACGACACAATCGGCATCGACCTCGTAGCCATGAGCGTCAACGACCTCGTCGTGCAAGGCGCGGAACCTCTGTTCTTCCTCGACTATTATGCCTGCGGCAAGCTCGCCCCCGACGTCGGCGCGGCGGTGGTCGCCGGCATCGCCGCCGGTTGCAAACTCGCCGGCTGCGCACTGATCGGTGGCGAGACTGCGGAAATGCCCGGCCTCTATGCCGGCGGCGATTACGATCTCGCCGGCTTTGCGGTCGGCGCGGCCGAGCGCGGCACCTTGCTGCCGCGCTCCGATATCGCGGAGGGCGACGCGATCATCGCGCTCGCCTCCTCGGGCGTGCACTCCAACGGTTATTCGCTTGTGCGGAAAGTCGTCGAGAAAAGCGGCCTGACGTGGAGCGCGCCGGCGCCATTTGCGCCCAAGCAGTCGCTCGGCGAAGTGATGCTCACGCCCACCCGCATCTATGTGAAGTCCTGCCTTGCCGCGATCCGCACAACGCAAGCCGTCAAGGGTCTTGCGCATATCACTGGTGGCGGATTTCCCGACAACATTCCGCGCGTGCTCCCCAAGGGCCTGGGCGCGCGCATCGATCTTGCGCGGGTCAATGTCCTGCCGGTGTTCCAATGGCTCGCCCGCGAGGGCGGGATCGCGCAAAACGAAATGTTGCGCACGTTCAACTGCGGTGTCGGCATGATCGCCATCACCGCCGATAAAGACGCCGGCGCCGTGACCGCGGCTCTCGCGGACGCCGGCGAGACGGCCTATACGATTGGCCGCGTTGTGCGCGCGAGCGGCGAGCCGCGCGTCATCTATGACGGCAAGCTCGATCTCGAAGGTTAGGCCATGAGCCGCAAACGCGTCGCCGTTCTCATTTCCGGCCGCGGCTCCAACATGGCGGCGCTGATCGAGGCGGCGAAGGACAAATCCTACCCGGCCGAGATCGCGCTGGTGGTGTCCAACCGGCCGGACGCCGGCGGACTGCTGGTGGCGCAAGCCGAAGGCATCGCGACCGACGTCGTCGATCACGCGCAATTCGGCAAGGACCGCGCCGCCTTCGAGCGCGCGCTGCAAGCGCTGCTGGAGAAACACCGGATCGAGCTCGTCGCGCTCGCCGGATTCATGCGGCTGCTCACGCCCGATTTCGTCAATCGCTGGCGCGAACGTCTGCTCAATATCCACCCGGCGCTGCTGCCCGCCTTCAAAGGCCTCGACACCCATAAACGGGCGCTGGAAGCGGCGACGAAAATCCACGGCGCCACCGTGCATTTTGTGGTGGCGGAAATGGATTCAGGTCCGATTATCGCGCAGGGCGCGCTCGCCGTGCGCAGCGACGACAGCGAGCAGACGCTCGCCGCACGCGTGCTCAAGGTCGAGCATCAGATCTATCCGCTGGCGCTCAGACTGGTGGCGGAGGGCCGTGTGCGCGTCGAAAACGGCCGTTGCCTGATCGACGGCGCGCCGGTACCCGACGCCAGTAAGCTCACGCCGGCTAATTCCAACTGATCCCGCACTGCAACAGCACCGCTTCTTGAATTGAATAGCCGGTCGTTTCCGGGGTTATTATTATGAGCAATCTGTGTGAGGGTGACGCCACCACGCGGCGCGCGATGGACCAAAGGGGACTACCATGGCCAGAGGTGATACGAAGCTGATCTATCCAGGGCTTGCGAATTTCTATGAGACGTGGACACCGATCGCCGCCGCATTCGTTCGCGTTGTGGTCGGCATCATGTTTCTGATGCATGTTTCGATCAAATTCAAAATCGGCGCCGCCGCGGTTGCCGCCAACATCCTGGCCAAGAATGGTATCGAGCCGGCCTTGGTATGCGCATATATCATCATGGCCTTCGAGACGGTCGGCGGAGTCTGTCTGATCGTCGGCCTGTTCACCCGCTTCTTCGCAGCCGCGCTGGCGATCGAAATGCTGATCGCGCTTCTATTCGTGCATCTGCCGAGAGGCTACGCTGCGGGCGGTGGCGGCTACGAATATGTGCTGCTGATCGGCGCCGTCTGCTTCGTAATAGCGATGCGCGGCGGTGGGCCCTATTCCGTCGACAGGATGATCGGCAAAGAACTCTAAGACAAAACGTCAGATCCGAAGCGCGCGCGGATCAATCCGCGCGCGCTTTGCGTATCCACACTTTGTTGTCGTGGAACGCCGCGCCGCCGTACGGCGCAATCGAATCCGCGCCGGTCAACGTGTTGATGCCGCAACCGTCCTCGTACGCCGAATTCGGCCAGATCGACTCGGCAATGAGCACGCCGTGCCGCACGCCATCGAAGACGCGCGCGTGCAAGCGCACCTCGCCACGCATATTGCCCAGCACGACATAGTCGCCGTCGGCGATGCCGTGGGCCTTCGCATCGTCCGGATGGATCATCACGGTCGGACGCTTTTCCTGCGCCAGCGAAGTCGGCGTCTCGTTGAAGGTCGTATTGAGGAAACCGCGCGCCGGAGACGTCGCGAGCCGGAACGGATGCGCGTCGTCCGCCTGCTCGATCGAGGTCCAGTGGTCCGGCAAAGGCGGCATGTCCGCGATCGGCCCGCTCTTGTAGGCGCTACGGAACGGCACACTGTCCCAGTCCGGTTTGAAGCGGAACTTGCCGTCGGGCCAAGGAAAGCCGTCGAGATAATGCGATTCCCGAAATGGCGGCTGGCAATCGAGCCAGCGATTGGCCTCGAGTTCGGCCAGCGTGCCGCGCTTGGACACACACAGCATCTGGTCGATCAATTCGCGCGGTGACATCGCAAAGCCCGGATGTTCGGCACCGACGCGTTTGGCCAAACCCGAAATCACCTCATGATTGCTGCGGCATTCGCCCGGCGACTCGACCAGCTTCGGTCCCAGAATGAGATATTGATGGCCGCCACCGCGATAGATGTCGTCGTGTTCGAGGAAGGTCGTTGCCGGCAGCACGACGTCCGCCATCGCGGCAGTTTCGGTCATGAACTGTTCGTGCACGCAGACGAACAGATCGTCGCGCGCAAAGCCACGCTTGACCTTATTCTGATCGGGCGCAACCGCGACCGGGTTGGTGTTCTGGATGATCATGGCTGTGACCGGCGCGCCACCGCTGAGCGCTTCGCGCTCGCCCGTCAGGATCGCGCCGATGCGCGACTGATCCAGCGCGCGCACCGAACGGTCCCAGACATCGAGACCTTCGATCAAAGTTTTGTCGAGATGGAATATATCTGCACTGATGTGGAAGGCGCCGCCGCCCTCGTGCTGCCAGGCGCCGGTCACCGCCGGAATGCAAGACGCTGCATGCATGTTGGCAGGCCCGTTGCGCGAGCGCGAGAATCCATAGCCAAGCCGGAAGAAAGATCGCTTGCGCTCGCCGATCAATCTGGCGAATTCCTCGATGGTCTCAATCGGCGTGCCGGTGATCTCGGAAGCCCATTTCGGATCGCGCGTGCGCAGATGCGCTTCCAACTCGCGCGGCGCATCGGTGTATCTGTTCAGGTAATCCCAATCCGCGTTGCCGTCACGGAACAGGCAATGCATAACCGCGCAAGCGAGCGCACCGTCGGTGCCGGGCTTGAGGAGCACGGGCAAGTCGGCCTGCTCCATCGTGCCGTTCATGTAGATGTCGACGGCCACGATCTTGGCGCCGCGCTCTTTGCGGGCGCGCACCGCGTGGGTCATCACGTTGATCTGGGTGTTGACCGCATTGGTGCCCCAGATCACGACGAGGTCGGACTTCGCCATCTCGCGCGGATCGACACCGGCAATGCGCCCGACACCCGCGGCAAAACCGGCATAGGCGGGATTGACGCAGATCGTGGAATGGAAGTGGGAATACTTCTTGGCATGGGCCAGCCGATTGATGCCGTCGCGCATCACCAGGCCCATGGTGCCGGCATAATAGTAAGGCCACACCGTTTCGGCGCCGTAACGCTGCTCTGCTTTCAGGAAATTCTCGGCCACCAGATCGAGCGCATCGTCCCACGAAATTTGCGCGAATACGCCCGAACCCTTGGCGCCGGTGCGGCGCAGCGGATGCAATAGCCGGTCCGGATGATGCTCGCGTTCGGCGTAGCGGGCAACTTTCGCGCAAATGACGCCGGCGGTGTAGTCATTATCCTTCGAGCCATGTACGCGCCCGATGGTGCGCTCGTCGATCAGCTCGACTTCGAGCGCGCAGGTGGACGGACAGTCGTGCGGACAGGCGGAGAAGCCGATCGTTTTGGCGCTCGGGATGCGGACCGCTTGGTTCATGCGGTCACTATAGCGGGTTTTTTTACGCTCCGCTGCCCGGGCGCGCCTGCAATCGCCGCCACAGGAAGCCTGCAACCAGCACCAGTATGGCGCCGCCTATTTCCGCGCCGAGTGCCGCCTGCCGCGCTATCGCGGCGCCAAAGTGAGCCCCGAGCGCGCCGACCATTACCGGATCGGTCGCGATCACCTGCCCCGCGATCCAGCCAAGCAGCGCCGCCCCGACCCAGATCAAAACCGGGAACCGGTCGAATAGCGCCGTGATCAATGCCGCTCCGGCGACGATCAAAGGAATACTGATGACGAGTCCAAACACCAACAGCGCCGTGTTGCCCTCTGCCGCGGTGGCGATAGCAACCACATTGTCGAAGCTCATCACGACATCGGCGACCGCAACGATGCGCGCGGCATGCCATAGACTGTCGCCCGCTCGACCCGCATCGTCGTCGTCCGAGGCGATCAGCTTTGCCGCGATATAGAGCAGGAATACGCCGCCCGCGATCTTCACATAAGGCAACTGCAAGAGCGCGACGGCGATGCCGGTAAAAATGACGCGCAATAAAATGGCGATGCCGGCGCCAAGCGCGATGCCCCACAGCCGTTGCCGGCCCGGCAATCGCCGGCAGGCCATGGCGATGACCACGGCATTGTCGCCCGAGAGCAGAACATTGATCCAGATGAGCTTGAGGACGGCGACCCAGAATGTCGCCTCATCCAAATCGCCCCAGCCGTGCGTGAGCAACGCACTCCAGGCGGACGGGTCGAGCGTCTGCGCGATCGAATGCACGCCGGCGAGGTCTCCCGAAGGGTGACTAGCCTACGATCTCGTTGGCGGAAAAGAACTG
>DATATS010000013.1:0-2347 GCA_036268675.1 Pseudolabrys sp. | reverse complement strand
ATAGGCCTCCATCAATTTTGGCTTGAGCGCTTTCGGCACCGAGGGGACACGCGCCAGCGAATAGTCCAGCGCGCGCTCGGTCAGTGTCCAGAAATCCGCGTAGTGGCCGGCGAGCGTCAGCGTCCAGGTATATTCAAGCTGCTTGGTGCGCCAGATCTCCGACATGCGCTCGGCGTCGGGCCCGGCTTCCCCGGCAAAGCGCGCGATGGCGGCATGGACATTGAACAGCGTGCCATAGGCATCGAAAACGAAGATGGACGACATGGTATCCTCCCGCGCTGGCGGGTATGCTTGTAAAGCACATCCGTGTGCAAGCAAGCGGGTTCACGATTGCGTGCCGGGAGAATGGAATGGCGGGACAGGAATGGTCGGCAACGTGGACGTTCTACGAGGGCGATTGGCACGAGGGCAATCTCCCGATCATGGGCGTGCGCACGCACGCTGTCTGGCTCGGCTCGTCGGTATTCGACGGTGCGCGGGCCTTCGAGGGCGTGACGCCCGACCTCGAACTGCATTGCGCGCGGGTCAATGCCTCGGCCAAAACCATGTTTCTCAAGCCGGACGTTTCGGTCGACACCATGGTCGGCCTCACGCGCGATGGCATGAAGAAGTTTTCCGCCGACACCCCACTCTATGTGCGGCCGATGTATTGGGCCGAGCGCGCAAGCCCGCTGGCGCTGGCGCCCGATCCGGATTCGACCCGCTTTGCGCTGACACTGTATGACTCGCCGCTGCGCAAGCCGGATGGTTTCTCCGTGACGCTGTCGCCGTTCCGGCGGCCGACGCCGGATAGCGCACCGGTCGACGCCAAGGCCGGCTGCCTTTATCCGAACAATGCCCGCGCCATGTTCGAGGCGAAGTCGCGCGGCTTCGATAATTGTCTGGTGCGCGACATGGTCGGCAATATTGCCGAACTCGCCAATTCCAACGTCTTTATCGGCAAAGGCGGCATTGTCTATACGCCGATCGCGAACGGCACTTTCCTCGCCGGCATCACGCGCAAGCGCGTGATCGGCCTCATGCGCGATGCCGGTGTGACGGTTGTTGAAACCGTGCTGCGCTACCCCGATTTCGAGAGTGCCGACGAGATCTTTGCGTCCGGCAACGCGTCGAAGGTGTTGCCGGTCACCCGCGTCGATGAGCGTTCATTGCAGCCGGGCCCGCTGTTCCGCAAGGCGCGCGAGCTTTATTGGGCGTACGCGCATGGTTGAGAATAATTCCGCCTCGGCGACCCCCGTGGTCACCGAGATGCTGGTGATCCCTGTGGCCGGTGAGGACAGCATGCTGCTCAATCTGAGCGGCGCGCATGGGCCGCTGTTCACCCGCAACATCGTTATCCTGAAAGACAATGCCGGCCATGTCGGCGCCGGCGAAGTTCCGGGCGGCGAACGCATCAGGCAGACGCTCGATGATGCGCGCGTGCTGGTCGTGGGGAAACCCATCGCTTCGTACAACGCCGTCCTCAACGCGGTGCGGCAGCGCTTCGCCGACCGCGACTCCGAAGGGCGGGGACTGCAAACCTTCGATCTGCGCATCATGATCCACGCGGTCACGGCAATTGAAGCGGCGATGCTGGATTTGCTCGGGCAGCATCTTGGCGTGCCGGTGGCGGCATTGCTGGGCGAAGGCCAGCAACGCAGCACAGTGCAGATGCTCGGTTATCTGTTTTATGTCGGCGGCCGCAAACGCACGAAGCTGCCGTACCGTAACGAAGACAATGCAAAGAGCGACTGGTTCAGACTGCGCAACGAGGAGGCGCTGACGCCGGCGTCGGTCGTGCGGCTCGCGGAGGCCGCATTCGAACGATACGGCTTTCAGGATTTCAAGCTCAAGGGCGGCGTGCTCAGGGGCGAGGAAGAGATGAAGGCGGTGACCGCGCTGGCGCAGCGATTTCCCGACGCCCGCATCACGCTCGACCCGAATGGCGCCTGGTCATTGACGGAAGCGATCGCGCTCTGTCGCGGGCAGGGGGATGTGCTGGCCTATGCCGAAGATCCCTGCGGCGCCGAACAGGGTTATTCCGGCCGCGAAATTATGGCGGAATTCCGCCGCGCCACGGGATTGCCAACGGCCACGAATATGATCGCGACCGATTGGCGCGAAATGGGCCATGCGGTGCAACTGCATGCGATCGACATCCCGCTCGCGGATCCGCATTTCTGGACCATGCAGGGTGCGGTGCGCGTCGCCCAGATGTGCCGGGATTGGGGACTGACCTGGGGCTCGCATTCGAACAATCACTTCGACATTTCGCTGGCCATGGTCACACATGCCGCGGCCGCGGCGCCGGGGGCGATCACGGCCATCGACACGCATTGGATCTGGCAGGACGGCCAAAGGCTGACCA
>DATATS010000012.1:0-7254 GCA_036268675.1 Pseudolabrys sp. | reverse complement strand
CGGCCGAATAGCCTTTCGATATCGCCCAGCTTCAATTCCACATATGTCGGCCGGCCGTGATTGCACTGGCCGGAATTGGGCACCGCCTCCATCTCGCGCAGCAGCGCGTTCATCTCTTCCGGCTTGAGCCGTCGACCGGCGCGCACCGAGCCGTAGCAAGCCATCGTCGCCGAGACATGCAGCAGGCGGCGCTCCAGCGGCAGTGAGTCATCCCATTCCGCCATGTGCTCGCTAAGGTCGCGCAGCAGGCCCTGCACATCGACCTCGCCCAGCAGCGACGGCGTTTCGCGCACGGCGACCGCGCCGGCTCCGAAATTTTCAACGGCGAGTCCGAAGCGCGCCAATTCCTCGGCACGGCCGACGAGCCGCGCCGCATCGGCCTCGTCCAATTCGACGATCTCCGGAATGAGCAGGATTTGCCGGGCGAGCCCCGACTTTTCGAGCGCAGCTTTCATGCGCTCATAGACAATGCGCTCATGCGCCGCATGCTGGTCGACGATGACAAGTCCGTCCTTGGTTTGCGACACAATATAAGTCTCGTGCACCTGCGCGCGCGCCGCGCCGAGCGGGCGCTCGATCATATCCGGTGCGGGCGCAAAGCTTTCGATGCGCGCGTCCGCCGACGGCTCGCCAACGTCGAAGGCCGCCTGCGCGGCCTCCGCAAAACCTAGCGCAACACCGCCGCGCAACGGGACGAAACCGGGCGGCCGTGCCGGCGAGCGCCGCCAGTCGTAGCCCGCGCGGCGGGACACGCCCAAGGGCCGGAAGGCGGCCACCGTGGCGCTGCCGCCGGTGGTCGAGGCGCGCTGGCCCTCGCGCGCCAGCGCTTCCTTCAGCGCGCGCACGATCAGCCCGCGTACCAGCCCGGGGTCGCGGAAGCGTACTTCAGACTTGGCCGGATGCACGTTGACGTCCACTTCGCGCGATTCAAGCGTCACGAAGAGCGCAAGTAGCGGATGGCGGTCGCGCGGCAGATAGTCGGCATAGGCCCCGCGCACCGCGCCGGTCAGAAGCTTGTCGCGCACCGGCCGGCCGTTGACGAACAGATATTGGCCGAGCGAGTTGGCGCGCGTGAGCGTCGGCAGCCCGGCAAAGCCAGTAACGCGCACGCCGTCGCGTTCGGCGTCCACCGCGATCGCATTGGCGCGAAAATCCGGGCCGAGCACATCGCCAAGCCGCGTGCTTTGGTCGGCCGGACCGCCCCAGGTGACCGGCGCGCGCTCCTCGCCGGCCAACGTGAAGGCGACATCGGGCCGGCTCATGGCCAGCCGCCGCACCACGTCGCGCACGGCTTCGGCCTCGCTGCGATCGGTCTTCAGGAATTTCAGACGCGCGGGCGTTGCGTAAAACAAATCGCGCACCTCGACGCTGGTGCCTTGCGACAGCGCGGCGGGCTTGGCGTCTGTTGTCTTGCCGGCGTCGACGGTCAGCGTCCATGCATGCGGTTCGCTTTTGTGCCGCGTCGCGATGGTAAGCCGCGCCACCGCGCCGATTGAGGGCAGCGCCTCGCCGCGAAAACCGAGTGTGCGGATCGCAAGCAAGTCGTCGCTCTCGAGCTTGGACGTTGCGTGGCGCGAGATCGAGAGCGCGAGATCGTCGCGCGTCATGCCATCGCCGTCGTCGGTGACGCGGATCAGGCGGCGACCGCCGTCGTCGGTGAGCACGTCGACGCGGCGCGCACCGGCATCGAGCGCGTTTTCGACGAGTTCCTTGACCACGCTCGCCGGCCGCTCCACCACCTCGCCGGCGGCGATGCGGTTGACGATCTGCTCGGGAAGTTGGCGGACGGGCATTGATGCGGCCTGATTCGGAATTGGGCCGACTTTACCGGCACAATCCGTCGGCTGCGAGGCAACGCCGAAAGCTACCCCCGCTATTCAAACCCGGGCTTGCCGCTGCGCAGGCGCTTGATGCTGCCGCGATGCTTCTTGCCTTCCAGGCGCCGGCGCTTTTCCGCCTTCGGCGGCTTGGTGGCGCGGCGCGGGGTCGGCCTCACCGCGGCCTGGCGGATGAGGTCGAACAGCCGCTCGCGCGCTGCAGCGCGGTTGCGCGTCTGGTCGCGGTGCTGCTGCGCGACGATGACGATGACGCCGTCCTTGGTGAGCCGCTTGCCGGCAAGCCGCATCAGCCGCACCGCCACGTCGTTGGGCAGCGAGGGCGACCCGCGCACGTCGAAGCGCAATTGCACCGCCGACGACACCTTGTTGACGTTCTGACCGCCGGGGCCCGACGCGCGCACGAACGATTCCGATAATTCGGAATCCTCGATTGCGATGGTGTCGGTGACGCGAAGCATGACGTGGCGGACTCTAACCTGTCATCGCCGGGCTTGTCCCGTCGATCCCGGCCACAGCGGCGCCCGCCGCTCGCGCAGGCCTACTCGGTCCCGCTCGTCAGCCCCTTGGGCCGGCCGGCAATCGTCACCAGCATGCCGCCGCCGAACAGGCGTTTGGCCACGCGCTTGGCGTCGGCGATGGTGACGCCGTCGATCATGGCGCTGCGGCGCTGCACATAGTCGATGCCGAGATTGTCGATCTGGATCTGCGTCAACTGCGAGGCAATCTTGTTCGAACTGTCGAGCGCGATTGCGTAAGCGCCCTTGAGGTAGGACTTGGCCGCCTTGAGCTCGTCGGCGGTCGGGCCGTCCGCGGCCATGCGTTTGGTCTCGCGCTCGATCACCTTGAGCGCGTCGGCGGTCCGGTCGGCGCGCGCGGCGGTGCTGCCCATCGCCACTGCTGTGCCCTCAAACCAGATGAGTTGTTCGGACACACCGTAAGCGAGGCCGCGCTTCTCGCGCACTTCCTGGTAGAGCCGTGAGGAGAAAGAGCCACCGCCCAGAATATGATTGACCAAATAGGCCGCCATGAAATCGGGGTCGTTGCGCGCGAGGCCCTGCCCGCCAAAGATCATGACCGCCTGGGGCACGTCGAGGTCGATGACGACGCGGCGCCCGAGATTGCCGGGCTTGGCCTTCGGCACGGGATTGAGGTTGCCCTTTGCCGGCAATCGGGCAAAGGCACGATCGATCAGCGCGCCGGCGCCCGCGGCATCGATGTCGCCGACGATCGAAACGGTCAGACCGCTGCGGGTAAAAACGCGATGCGCATATTCGCGCAGATCATCTGCGGCAATCCGCGGAACGGATTCCAGCGTGCCTCCGCTTTCGCGGCCGTAAGGACTGTCGGAAAATGCGGTTCGCCACCAGCTGCGGCTGGCAAGTGCGTCGGGACTGGTCGTGTCGCGGTGCAGGATCGACATAACCTGCCCGCGCACGCGCTCGATCGCGTCGGCGTCGAAGCGCGGTGCGGTCAGCGCCAACCCCAACAAATCGAAAGCTTCGTCGCGATGATCGTTAAGCGTGCGCAGTGAACCATGCAGATAATCATGGCCGACCGAGAAGCTGAGTTCGATGGCGTGGTTCTCCAGCCGCTCGTGGTAGGCCTTGCTGTTGAGGTCGCCGGCGCCCTCGTCGAGCAGATCGGCGGCGAGATTGGCGGTGCCGGATTTGCCGTCTGCGTCCTGATTGGAGCCGCCGCGGAAAGCGTAATTGAGCGAAACCAGCGGAACGGTTTTCTCGCGCACCAGCCAGGCCGTGATGCCGGATGGGCTCACGATCTTCTCGATCGTCATGGCCGAGGCCGCCGGTGCTGCCACCATCTGCGCAACGAGCGCCAGCACGGGCAGCGCAAATGCACGCATCATGATCGCTTCTCCACGCGCGGGCGCTTATCCTTGATCAAGAAGCCGGTGACAGAGCGCCGTTTCTCAAGCCATTGGCGGGCGGCATCCTTGACCGAGGAGGCGGTGACCGCACGGATGCGATCGGGCCAGCGGCGCACGTCATCGACCGTCGCGCCGGTGACCAGCGAGGAGCCGTACCAGCGCGCCATGGTCGCCTGATTATCCTGGGCGTAGATGGCGTCGGCGATCAGCTTGGTCTTGGCGCGTTCCAGTTCGGCGGAGGTGACGCCGTTGGCGATCAAATCGGCGACGGCGGCGTCGATTTCGGTTTCCAACTGCGGCAGCGTGGCGCTCGGCCCCGGCAATCCGAAAATCTCGAATTTCGACATATCGAGCGCGCTGCTGTCGTACCAGGCCCCCGCATTCACCGCGATGTGCTTGTCCACGACCAGAGTGCGATAGAGCCGGCTGTTGGAGCCGGATCCGAGAATATGCGCGAGCACTTCGAGAGCTTCCGATTGCCCCGGCTTGCCGGTGGCGAATGAGGGCACCAGATAGGCGCGCTGCATCATCGGCTGCTCGACGCGCGGGTCGGCGAGCGTCAACGAGCGCACCGCCACCGGCGGCGGCTCCTGCGGCCGGTGGCGCACGACGATATTGTTGTTGCGCGAGACCTTGCCGTAAGTCTGCTCGGCGAGCGCGCGCACGACGTCGGGTTCGACATCGCCGGCCACCACCACGACCGCGTCGTTCGGCCCGTAGAACCGGCGGTAAAAGCCGATGGCGTCGTCGCGCGTGAGCCCTTCCATTTCGTGGCGCCAGCCGATCACCGGCTTGCCATAGGGATGATTGAGAAACAGCGCAGCATCGATCTGCACGCCGAGACGCGCGCGCGGATTATTGGCGATGCGCTGGTTCTGCTCTTCGAGGATGACGTCGCGTTCCGGCAGCACCACCTTGTCGGTCAGTTGCAAGCCGTTCATGCGGTCGGCCTCGAATTCCATCATGGTCTTGAGTTGTTCGGCCGGCACCCGCTGATAGAACGCGGTGTAATCGTTCGACGTGAAGGCGTTTTCCTGACCGCCATATTCGGCGACCACTTGCGAGAACTGTCCGATGGGATGCTTGGCGGTTCCTTTGAACATCAGGTGTTCGAGGAAATGCGCGAGGCCCGATTTGCCCGGCGTCTCGTCCGCGGCGCCGATCTTGTACCAGATCATGTGCGTAACGACCGGCGCCCGGTGATCGGGAATGACGACGAGTTGAAGGCCGTTCGCCAGCGTGAACTGGGTGATCTTGGGGCCTTCGGATGCCGCGGATGCCGGCAGCGTGGAAAACGCGGCCGCCAGCAGCGCGGCGGCGAGGACAGCGAAGGATTTGGATGACACGTTATTGACCCTTGCGGCCCCGGCTTGATGCGGCGCCTTCAGATTATGCCGGAGAACGCAAAGACACGGGCGGAGCGGATTCTAAACGCGATCCGCCGTCAGTGATTCTCGTTGACCATACCGCGCGTGATGTAAGAATTCTCAGCCTGGGCCGGTGCGGCCTTGCCCAAGCCGTAGGGCTGGTCGGGTGACGGCACCTGGTAACCGGGCGGCGGATCGGTGAGCGATACGCGCGGCGGCTCGCCGGTGAATTTGACGCTCTTGTCGTCGCTGTGCCCAAACAGCGTGCTGAAAAGGCCGTCCTTGGATCCGAGTTCGCCCGGCGTCAAACGCGACAGACCGGTGCCGCTCTCGCTGGCATTGTCGGCATTGCGCGGCCGGGACGGGCCACTTGCCGTCCCTCCGGGTTCCAACTGGCTAGGCAGCAGCGGCCGGGAGTTGGCATCAATCCGCTCGCTGGAATCGCCGCTGTTCTCTTTTTCCATTTTTCTCCGGAGCTTGGCGCGCGTGATATCCGGGTCCTTCGGCCAGGCCGGATTATTCGCGATGACCGCTTCGTCGTTTTGCGGCGGCGGCAGATCCTTGCTCGGCGGAATGACGAGCGGGGCGCGCTCCTGATAGTCGATGCTGCCTTCGGTCCCATCCTTGAGGCCGAGACCGTGCATGATGCTGCGCAGAATCTTGGTGTCGATCGGCGTGTCGTCATCGCCCGCGCGCGCCGGCGTCGCCAGCACAGCAGCACCCAGCGCCAATCCCAGGGCGCCTGCGGTAAATGTTGCGGTCAGACGTGCCGGTCGCATGGCGTCGATCCGTTACTTGCCACCAAAATCACCAAGATTTCCCGCCGAATTCAATTGCCCTGAACGATTGGTCCTGTCCTCACTATTGCGGCGGATCAGGGCGCTTTTGCGGCGTTTTCCACCACCAGGGACTCATACAGCAGGCCGATCACCCCGGCAACGATGGCTACATCGGCGAGGTTAAAAACGTACCAGTTGAAGCGCCAACTGGCCGTGGACACGTGGAAAAACACGAAGTCGGCGACCCAGCCATAGGCCAGCCGGTCGATGGCGTTGCCGACGGCCCCGCCAATGATCAGGCCGAGGGAGAGCGCGGTCAGTCTCATTTTCGCCCGCGACAGCCAGACGCAGAGCAGCACAACCGCGACGACCTTGAAGCCGAGCAGGACCCATTGGCCGAGCGCGCCTTGCGTCTGGAACAGGCCGTAGCTGATGCCGGTGTTGCGGGTGAGGATGAAATCGAAAAACGGCCCGAGCCGCACGGGCCCGTTGGCGGCGAGATCGAACACTTTAAGCAGATAGAGCTTGCTGGCTTGATCGAGCGCGCAGGCGATGAGCGCGACGTAAAATCCGAAGCGCGTGAGCGGGCCGTATATATAGCCGGAGCGCATTCACCCCGCCGCCTTGGCGCTGGCTTCCCACTCGCGCAGCGCCTTGGCGTCGCGCGGTGAAACGTCGGGAAACTCGGGATCGGCGCCGATGGTGGTGAGGATTTTCCATGAGCGCGCGCATTTGGTGCCTTCAGCAAGACCGGGCACGACGGCAACGCCGGCCACGTCGGCAAGCCGGAAGGCATCGGCTGGGCCTTCGTCGTCAACCAGGGTTGCCGCCGAGGTGATGCAAACTTCGGCGAGATCGACGTCGACCACCGCCTCGTACAGTTCCGGGTTCGACACGTGCACGATCGGATGCGCTTCGAGCGATGAGCCGATGCGCTTTTGCGCGCGTTCGATTTCCAAGGCGCCGGTGACGACGCGCCGCACGGCGCGCACTTTCCGCCATTTCTCGGCCAGCTTGTCGTCGCGCCAGGTGGCGGGTACGTCGGGGAAGAGTTCAAGATGCACGGACTTCGCGCCGGCGCCGTAACGTGACGCCCATGTTTCCTCCGCCGTGAAGCACAGCATGGGCGCGAGCCACGTCACCGTGCAGCGAAACAAATGATCGAGCACGGTCAAACACGCTTTGCGCGTCGTCGACGAATAAGGATCGCAATACAGCGCATCCTTGCGGATGTCGAAATAGAAGGCCGAGAGGTCGGCGGTCATGAAGGCCGACAGCAGTGCGAAGATGCGCTTGTAGTCAAATTCGGCGAACGCCTTGCGGATCGCCAGATCGAGTTCGGCGAGGCGATGCAGCATCAGCCGTTCCAATTCCGGCATCTGCTC
>DATATS010000011.1:0-27751 GCA_036268675.1 Pseudolabrys sp. | reverse complement strand
GACTACAACACCAACCGACCGCACACGAGCCTCAACGGGCTCACACCAACTGAGTTCGCAGCACGCCCCGATAAGGGGCATAACCGGAACAGACTCTCCTTATGAGTGAGGGCAAGTTGGGGAGCAGGTCAGGCCGGCCAGGCATGATTGTGCCCATATTTTCGTCCCCACAAACAAACATTCCGTACGTGCAACAGATGGATGAGTTTTTGCAAATCCGAGAGGTAATACCTTTCCTAGAATATGAAAACTATCCAATCGTCTTGGCCGAAAATCAGCGGCCGATTTCAATTGGCGACAACGGACTGATTGCGTTTCGCTCATTTGATGGTGAAATAATTTGCGGCGACTTCAATGAAGTTCTACAATATGTTTCAGCTCACAAAGAATCTTTAGCGAACAATCCAATTCTGAAGTCGCAATTGAATCGGATAGAAGCGACAGAACTTAGTCCATCCTATGACGTGTGGCGCGCGGTCGCTGGGCAAGTCTTCGAAAGTGAGAAGCAACAGGCATTCTGGGTTGATTCAGAACTACAGATATTTCAAAAGCAAAAGAAAATTTGGACAGAAATCGACACCGTCGATACTGAAACACAAAGAGCTGCCGAGAGCGGCTTAGGTTCACCAATCTCGGAACTTAGTACCGAATACATAATTCAATGGCTCAATTATCGACCGAATTTTCTGGCACGCGATTGGACGATGGCTTGGCATTATGTAAATGAGCGAATGCCTTTTGATGACCGGCTCGTCCAGATTGCACTTAATTGGATGTTTTTTATCGGCGCGGAAAATCAAGATCTGCATCAAATCAAAAGCATATTGTACGGACTCTTGGAGCGCGAAAAATCTACAAACACTGAGGTCCCAGGTTTGGGCGAGTTTCTATCTGATCGATTAGCAATTGATCCTTCGCTTATTTTCTCCTTCTTGCGTCCCAAGCGCTTCCTATTGATGCTCATTTCATTTTTGGCGAGAAATGGTGAGATGGACGACGTGCTAAGGCTCATTACTTTCTGCATGAAAGAATTGCCAAAGGAGGGGTATATTGTAGACGCTCTGAAATATGCACTTGGCATTCTAATATCTCAAACAAAGATGATAGAAGATCATTGGATACCGCAGACGCACAATCGTGAATTCGAGCAGCAGCAGATACAACTCGCTCAGTCATTAGAAGAGCAACTTGACAGTTACTAAATTGTGCGTCGACCTACCAAATATAATCCGCCCATTACTTGCTCACTTCCTCTCCTGCCTCTCTGCATACGCATCCTCCAGCGCGCAGATCATGCGCTGGTATGGTACGCGGCGCTGCTTGGCGGCGGCCTTGAAGAAATCGACGCTGCGGCGTGAAAGCGACTTTACCCGGCCATGACGACGTCCTAGCAAACGCCGCCGCTCACTTCGCATAACCTTGCGATCGCAGCCACGCGATCTTGCGGTCCCCATTCATCCATTCGTCGACGTCGGCCTTGCTGGTCAGGCCGGAAATTGTGCGGATGTCCTCGCCGGGGCAGCGAGCCTCGATTTGCCAGTCGCCTTCGGCGATCCGCTTGGGGTGAAAGGTGACGCGAGGGGATTTGCTCATGCCGCCTATATGCCGATGTTCGCGCGCCCCTGCCAGCGGCAAATTCGGGTCCCGGCCGCGTTTTCCAGGTATCGCTCTCTCCGCCGTCATGCGCGGGCTTGACCCGCGCACATCCATCCTTTTTGCCAGATGGATTGCCGGGTGAAGCCCGACAATGATAGCGCCGATGATGGCGCTTGACAGGACCATATTCCTTATGCTTATATTCCTACAGCCTGCTCATGAGGGGCGCTTCTAGAGGCGTTCTTGAAGTGGGGCAGGTGCGGCGCCCGCGGGCGTGGTTCGCAGCCACGCACTCGGGAGGCCCGGGACTCCGCCCGGGGGGCATTACGACCCCTCCGCGAGGAGCTCGCTGGACTGGGACTGGCGCCAATGCCTCGTCCCAGGAAGCGCGGACCCGGCGCCTGTGTCGTGGCGAAAGCCGCGGCGCGAAACCGCAATGGAGCGCCGGCTGGCGAGCGCGCCGATCGCAAGGTGCGCGGCGCCACAGCGCTTGCAAGTGGCGCAAGCTGCGCACACTTGTTTGCGCGAGGCGTCACGACGATGTTGCGCCAACCGGCGCTCCATCCCCTCAGCCTTCGGGCGAGGGCGTTACGAAGGCCGGCGCCCCCGCGCCGCAAAGAATAGGGGCGCATCTGCTCGCCCGTATGCCGGCCACGCGTCAAAGCGTTGGCTGGCGCGCCGAAGCCCGAAAAGGGCGAAGGCGGGCGCCGTTCAAGAACAGGGGCGATGACGCACGCCTGTTGAGGCACGCTTGCGCGACGCAAGCTTGCGCGACGCGTCGAAGCGCATCGCATGCGCGCTGTTTGAAATTTGAATCGGTGATGCAGGTCTTTCCGCTCATGCCCACGCAAGCGGGAACAATGCGGGAAAGGTTAGTCCTCGTCGCCCTCTTCGCCCTTGCCGCCGATCTGCTTGAGCTTGGCGAGCACCGCGGATACGTCGAGGTCGCTGCCGCCCGGCTTCTTCTCGGCTTCGGCGGCTTGCGCGGCGGCGACTTCCGCCTCCTTGCGCGCGGTGGTCTCGGCGGCGGGCAACAGCGTCGCGCCCGTGTCGGCCGGCGCCGGCTTTTCCTTGTTGGCGCGGTTGACCTCGAAATCGAGATCGGTCTGCGTCGCAAGTCCGAGCGTGACCGGATCCATCGGCGCCAACGTCTGCGCGTTCCAATGGGTGCGGTCGCGGATCGCGGAGATCGTCGACTTGGTGGTGCCGACCAGCCGCATGATCTGGCTGTCTTTCAGTTCAGGATGGTTGCGCACCAGCCACAGGATCGCGTTCGGGCGGTCCTGCCGGCGCGACACCGGCGTGTAGCGCGGGCCCTTTTTGCCGCCGCGATCGGGCTGCGGCACGGCGACCTTCTGCTCGGCGAGCTTGAGCCGAACGTCCGGATTGGCCTCTGCCTCGGTGATCTGCTCGCGCGTGAGCTGCCCGGTGAGGATCGGGTCGAGACCCTTGATGCCTTGCGCCGCGTCGCCGTCGGCGATCGCCTTGACCTCAAGCGGATGCAGCTTGCAGAAATCCGCCACCTGATCGAACGTCAGCGCGGTATTGTCCAACAGCCACACGGCGGTTGCTTTCGGCATCAGCGGTGCTGCGCTCGCCATGGCAAAATCTCCTCTATGCTTCGCCCGCCCACTGGGCGAAGCCTGATCATCGGGGATGATCTGAAAAGTGCCCGGAATATAGGGGCTAGGCCCCTGTGACGCAACCTTTCCGGCTTGACAGCAGCGCGGCTTACGCCCATGTCGAGGCATTCAAGGACGCGGAAAAACCGCGCAATTTCGAGGACATTCATGTCATCGGCTGCCGAAAAGCCCGCGCTCAAGGTGCTGCTGTGCTCGCCGCTCGGCTTTTGCGCCGGCGTCGTGCGCGCCATCGAATCGGTCGAGCGGCTGCTCGAACTCTATGGGCCGCCGGTCTATGTCCGTCACGAAATCGTGCATAACCGCTACGTCGTCGAGGGCCTGCGCAAAAAGGGCGCGGTTTTTGTCGAGGACCTGAGCGAGGTTCCGGCCGACACCAACGCGCCGGTGATTTTTTCGGCGCACGGCGTGCCGCGTTCGGTGCCGGCGGAGGCGCAAAAGCGCAATTTGTTCGCTTTCGACGCCACCTGTCCGCTGGTCACCAAGGTGCATCGCGAAGTCGAAATCCATCACAGGCGCGGGCGCGAGATCGTGCTCATCGGGCACGCCGGCCACCCGGAGGTGATCGGCACCATCGGCCAGCTCCCCCCCGGCAGCGTCAGGCTGATCGAAACGATGAAGGATGCGGAAACCTTCGAGCCGCACGATGCCAATAAGCTCGCTTATGTCACGCAGACCACGCTGTCGGTGAACGACACCGCGGAAATCGTCGAGGCGCTCAAGCGTCGTTTTCCGGCGATCGTCGGTCCGCACAAGGACGACATCTGCTACGCCACCACCAACCGGCAGGAAGCGGTGCGGCGCGTCGCGCCCCTGGTTGACGCCATGATCGTGGTCGGCGCGCCGAATTCGTCGAATTCGCAGCGGCTCAAGGAAGTGGCCGAACGCTCGGGTTGTCCGCGCGCGGCGCTGGTGCAACGCGCCGCCGACATCGACTGGGCGCAGTTCAGCAATATCGCAACGCTCGGCATCACCGCCGGCGCATCGGCGCCGAAGGTGCTGGTGGACGAGATCATCGATGCTTTCGCCGAGCATTTTACGCTCGAGATCGAAACCGTGACGGCCGCCGAGGAGGGCGTTTTCTTCCCGCTGCCCCGATCGCTGCGGGAGCACCAGGCGGCGGAGTGACGAGCCCATGGCCGTCTATACCGACGTCACGTCGGACGACCTCACCCAATTTCTCAAGGCTTACGACATCGGCGACTTGCGCTCGTACAAGGGCATCGCCGAGGGTGTCGAGACTTCGAATTTCCTGCTGCATGCCGGCGCCGGCAGTTTCATCCTCACGCTGTATGAAAAGCGCGTGGCGGCGGGCGACCTGCCGTTCTTCCTCGGGCTGATGGAGCATCTCGCCAGCCGCGGCATCACCTGCCCGCAGCCGGTCAAGACCAGAGATGGGGGCGTGCTCGGCACCATCGCCGGCCGGCCGGCGGCGATCGTCACCTTCCTCGATGGCGTATGGATCCGCCGCCCGACCGCCGGCCACTGTGCGGCGGTGGGCGAGGCGCTCGCTGGGCTGCATTTGGCCGGCAAGGATTTTGCGCAGAAGCGGGCGAATGCGCTGTCGATTGCAAGCTGGCGGCCGCTTTACGAGCAGGCGAAGCCGCGCGGTGACAGCGTACGGCCCGGCCTGTGCGCGGAGATCGCCAAGGAGCTCGACGCGCTGGAAAAATCCTGGCCGCGCGACCTGCCGCAAGGCGTGATCCATGCCGACCTGTTTCCGGACAATGTTTTTTTCCTCGGCGACCGGCTGTCCGGCCTCATCGATTTTTATTTCGCCTGCACCGATACGCTGAGCTTCGACGTCGCGATCTGCCTGAATGCCTGGTGCTTCGAGCCAGACCATTCCTATAACGTCACCAAGGGCCGCGCGCTGCTCAATGCCTATGTACGCGCTCGCGCCTTGTCGGACGCCGAACTTGCGGCGCTTCCCGTTTTGGCGCGCGGTGCCGCGGTGCGTTTCCTGCTGACGCGGCTGGTGGACTGGCTGGCGGTGCCGGACGGTGCGCTGGTCAAGCCGAAAGATCCGCTCGAATATCACCGCAAATTGCGGTTCCACCAGTCGGTGAAGAGCGTGAGCGATTACGGAATCTAGCGCGCATGAGCCAGCAGCACGTCACGATTCACACTGACGGCGCTTGCTCCGGCAATCCGGGGCCGGGCGGCTGGGGCGCGATTTTATCGTTTGGCGATCACCAGAAGGAGCTCATGGGCGGCGAAGCGCACACCACCAACAACCGCATGGAGCTGATGGCGGCGATCTCGGCGCTCGAGGCCCTCAAGCGTCCCTGTGCCGTCGATCTTCACACCGACAGCGAATATCTGAAGAACGGTATCACGTCATGGATCAACGTCTGGAAGAAGAACGGCTGGCGCACCGCCGACAAGAAGCCGGTGAAGAACGTCGATCTCTGGCAGCGGCTCGACGCGGCGCTGAAAGATCACCGCGTGCATTGGCACTGGGTGAAAGGCCACGCCGGCCACGCCATGAACGAGCGCGCCGACGTCCTCGCGCGCGAAGGAATTGTCGCCGCGCGCGCGGGCACGATCGGTGCGATGAAATCGAAGTGACGGCCGGCGCTAGATTTGCTTGAGCAGCGCGTCGCCGCCGGAAATGTCGCACTTGCCGGGCGCATCTTCGATGTTGAGCTGCTTGACCACACCGTCGTCGACCAGCATCGAGTAACGCTTGGAGCGCGTGCCCAAACCGTTGCCCGAGCCGTCGAAGGCCATGTCGATCGCCTTGGCGAATTCGCCGTTGCCGTCGGCGAGAAAATCGATCTTGCCGTCGGCGCTGGTCGCCTTCTTCCAGGCTTCCATGACGAACACGTCATTGACGCCGGTCACCGCGATCGTGTTGATGCCCTTGGCCTTGAAGGCGTCGACGTTCTTCAAGAAGCTCGGCATATGCAGATTGTTGCATGTCGGCGTGAACGCGCCGGGTACGGCGAACAGGGCGACCTTCTTGCCTTTGAAAATATCGTCCGAGGTCTTGGGCTTGGGGCCCTCGCCGGTCATCATCCGAAATGTCGCATTGGGCACACGATCGCCGACCTTGATAGGCATGGGAGTTCCTTGCGTTTGTTGATTGTTTACTGCCGTCGGGCGGAAATTAGCGCCTTTCGACGTCGCTAGTCGAGATGCGTCTTGGCTTGCACCGGCGGACCGTCGCCGACGATCGTAAAGGTGAGTTCGAAAGGCCCGCGCGGATCGACGCCGGGCGGCAGCCCATCCAATTCGAAACCGAAATACTGGTGTCCGGGCGGCGCGCCCGGCGCAGGTTTCGGGATGGGCAGCGCCCATTCCGCGCTCGGTCCCTCGACGAATATCTCGACCGGTTTGCCGGTCGGCGCCTTCAGATCGACGAACACAAGGGGCTTGACCTTATGGTCGCTGGCGATGTGCGCCTTCAATCCGACCGTGCCGGCGGGAATCTCCTTGGGCACGCTCGCCTCGGCAGACGCCAGCAACGCCTCGCTGTCGCTGGTCGCGCCGGACAGCGTGAGTTGGACGCTCGCTTCGACCGGCACGCATAATTTGTCGCAGATCGCGTATTCGGCCTTCAGATTAAGAACAACCGGCTTTGCCTTGTCGCGCGGGACGATACGCAGCGGAAAGATCACGCCGCCTTTATATCCGATGATGACGCCTGCTTCGTCGGAATAGGCGTGCGGCGCCGGATAGAGCACCTTGACGGAGGCGACATTGTCGGAGCTCGGAAAAGAAAAGCGCGGCGGCACGCCGGAATCTCCCGGGTAGCGCCAATAAGTGTGCCAGCCCGGCTGCAGTCTCAATTGGATACCGGCGCGCAAGCTCGCAGCGCCGCTCGCATTGTTGCCGCCAATCAGGCGCAGCGCCGAATGAAGGTCCTCAACCCACGGCGACTCGCCGTCCGCCTGCGCGGGGGCGACGAGCATCAGCGCGAGGCCGCACGCTGCGGCCGCAATCGAGAATCGCTTGTGGCTATCCACCATGGCGGTCGATCTAATCGGTAACGCGCTGCCTCGCCACTGAATTCATTGTGAGCAGCCGATGAGCGGAGAATCAGGCGCCGCGGCGATTTCGCCACAATTGTCTCATTGAATATGACGGTGGGCGTGGCGAACTTTCCGCCGCGTGCGTCGTTTGCAATAGCGGAGCCATTGAGTAACCTTTAGCCATGAAGCTTCCCAAGAAATCGGCCGGAAAACCGTCCGCGCGCGGCTATCTCGACGGTCAGATGCTGATCGCGATGCCGGCGATGAACGACGAGCGCTTCACGCGCTCGGTGATCTACGTTTGCGCGCATTCGAGGGAAGGCGCCATGGGCATCGTCGTCAACCAGCCCGCCGGAAACATCAAGTTTCCCGATCTGCTGGTGCAGCTCGAAGTCATCCCCGCAGCCGAACGCATCGAACTGACCAACAAGGCCGAGGACATCAAGGTGCTCAAGGGCGGTCCCGTGGAAACCGGGCGCGGCTTTGTGCTGCATTCGGCCGACTTCTTTATCGAGAACTCTACGCTGCCGATCGATGAAGGCATCTGCCTGACCGCGACGCTCGACATTCTCAAGGCGATCGCGCACGGCAACGGTCCGGACAGTGCGATCCTGGCGCTCGGTTATGCCGGCTGGGCGCCCGGCCAGCTTGAGCATGAAATCCAGGAGAACGGCTGGCTGCATTGCGCCGCCGATCCGGAATTGATTTTCGGCACGGACACCGGCGGCAAGTACGAAAAGGCGCTGCGTAAAATCGGCATCGATCTCGGCATGTTGTCGAGCGATTCGGGGCACGCCTAGTTCTTCGCCGGCTTTGAGATCCGAAACGCGCGGCCCTCAGCGCGCCGCTTCCAGGTGCTCGCCTTTCAGCAACTCGGTCGCTTCCTCGACGCTCATCGGCTCGCCGAAAGCGAAGCCTTGCGCGTATTCGCAGCCGAGCTGGTACAACTCGACCGCGTCCGAGTCGGTCTCGGCGCCTTCCGCCACCACGTCCATGCCGAGATCGTGCGCCAGCGCGATGATCGAGCGCAGGATGACCGGCCGTGTGCCGCGCGCGGTCGTGCGCACGAACGACTGGTCGATCTTGATGGTGTCAAACGGAAAGCGCTGTAAATATGAAAGCGAGGAGTGCCCTGTTCCGAAGTCGTCCATTGAGAGGCCGGCGCCCAATTCCTTGATGCGCGTGAGCATCTGCGCGGCATGCTCGGGATTTTCCATCACCAGCGATTCAGTGATCTCAAGCTTGAAGGTGCCGCGCGCCAGCGCCGTACGCGACAGGACGCTGCGCAGATCCTGGATCAAGTCGTGGCGCAGCAATTGGCGCGACGACACGTTCACGCTGGCAAAAATCGGCTCGCGCGCGCGGGCTGTCTGCTGCCAGACCGCGAGCTGACGCGCAGTATGCTCCAGCATGAACAGGCCGAGATCGACGATCAGTCCGATTTCCTCGGCGATCGAGATGAATTCGGCCGGCGACAGGCGGCCCATCTTGGGATGATCCCAGCGCGCCAGCGCTTCGAAACCGGCGATGGCGCGGTCTTCCAGCCGCACGATCGGCTGATAGAGCACCTTGATCTCCTGGCGTTCTATGGCACGGCGCAATTCCGATTCCATGGTGAGCCGGTCGGTCTTGCGCGAGCGCATCGCCGGCTTGAAGATTTCGATGCGGTCGCCGCCGATGCGCTTGGCGTGATACATCGCAAGCTCGGCGTCCTTCATCACTTCTTCCGTTCGGTGCGGCGCGTTTTCGGCGAGCGCCAGACCGATCGAGGCGGTGAGGAAGATTTCGCGATCGTTGAAGCCGATCGGGGCGCGCAAGGTGCGCCGCATGGTTTCAGCGAAAGCCACGATGCGGGTAGGCTCTTTTTCCGACAACAGGATCATGGCGAACTGGTCGCCGGACAGGCGCGCCAGCGTGTCTTGTGGCTTGAGCAGGCGGGCAAGCCTGCGCGCGATGGTGAGCAGGATCGAATCGCCGACCGCGATGCCGACCGAGTCATTGACCTGCTTGAAGCGGTCGAGATCGATCACCATCACCGAGGGGCGAAGCTGCGCATCGGAGCGGGCGAAGGCGAAGGCCGCCTCCATGCGGTCGAGGAACAATTCGCGGTTGGGCAGGCCGGTGAGATTGTCATGCACCGCGTCGAACAGCAGGCGCTCCTCGGCTTTCTTGAAATCGGACACGTCGGTGAGCGTGCCGACGAGGCGCACCACCTCGCCGTCGGAGCCGACCACCGGCCGCGCTTTCAAGGCAAACCAGACGAAATTTCCATCGGCTGTGCGCAGCCGGAAGTCTTGGGTCAGGCGGCCGCGGCGCTGGTCGACCACGCTGTCGAGCGAAGCGCGGAAACGATCGCGGTCGAGCGGATGCAGGACATCGAGCCAGCGCGCCGCCGGACCTTCCAGCGTGCCGCGCTTGATGCCCAGCACATGCTCGGTCTCCGGGCTCGTGAACACCTTGTCGGCCGAAACGTCCCAGTCCCAGATCATGTCGCCGGCGCCGGTCAATGCGAGAGCGCGTCTTTCCACGTCCGATACGATGCCGTGGGTGATGCCGCCGGCAAAGGCATGCTGCATCACCGTAAAGCCGATCAGCATTACGATCAGCACCAGGCCGCCGAGCAGCGCAGGACCGATGATGTCATTGGTGACGACGCCGGTGACGGCGAGGCCGGCGGCGCCGGTCCAGACCACCAGCAGCAACCAGGTCGGGATCAGCAGCACCGCGCGGTCGAAGCCGTGGGTGGAAAGATAAATCACCAGCGCAAGTCCGAACACGGCAATGCCGGCAAGCGACATGCGCGCGATGCCGGAGGCGACCGCAGGATCGAACACCGCCACGGCAATCAGCGCCGAGAGCGCGGCGAGCCATGCGATGGTGATGTGCGCGTACCGTACGTGCCAGCGCGACAGGTTGAGATAGGCGAACAGGAACACCAGCAGCGTCGCCGACAGGCTCGCCTCGCCGCATGCGCGCCAAACCCGCTCGGCGCCGGCCGACATGTCGAACACCTTGCTCCAGAATCCGAAATCGATGCCGATGTAGATCAACACCGCCCAGCCGAGCGCGGCGGCGGCGGGAAACATCACCGATCCCTTCACGACAAAAAGGATCGTCAGGAACAGCGCCAGCAGGCCGGCGATGCCGATGACGATGCCGTAATAGAGCGTGAAGGAATTGACCTTGTCCTTGTAGGCGTCCGGCTCCCACAGATAAATCTGCGGCAGCTTATCGGTGCGCAATTCGGCGACGAAGGTGATGACGGTGCCGGGATCGAGCGTGACGCGGAAAATATCGGCGGTCGTGCTTTCCTGCCGCACCGGGCGGTCGCCTGAGGATGGCGTGATGCCGGCGACGCGCGAAAGGCCGAGGTCAGGCCAGAACAGGCCGGAGCCGACCATGCGGTAATGCGGCACGACGATCAGCCGGTCGATCTGCTCGTCGGAATTATTGGTGAGGGCGAACACCGCCCAATTGGTGTTGTGTTCGCGCGCGCGCACCTCGATGCGGCGCACGATGCCGTCGGGGCCGGGCGCGGTCGACACCTGGATGCGGTCGGTCTCGGTCTTGTCGAGTTCGGTGGCGGCAGTGATGTCGATGGCGGACGCATCGAGCCGCACGTTGACGGCTTCGACAGCGTGCGCTGCCGGCGCCGCCAGCAGCGCCGCGGCGAGCGCTAGGCCGGCCATGCAACGCATCGCGATCAATCGAAATTCCGCGGTCAAATCCACCCCGACCAGTTTTGGCCCGACATTGCGCCGATTTCGCGGCTTGGCCACCGCCGCGGCGCAGGCATTAGCATCGGCGGCTCAAAGGTTTAGCACGATTTTTCCGATGTGACTGCTGGTTTCCATCAGCGCGTGGGCGGCGGCCGCCTCGCGCAAGGGGAAGATCTTGTAGATCACCGGCTTCACTTTGCCTGCGACGATCAACGGCAGCACGTTGTCTTCCACCGCGCGGGCGATGGCGCCCTTGTCGGCGACCGAACGCGAGCGCAGCGTCGAGCCGGTGTGGTGCAGCCGCTTGAGCATCAGCCGCATGAAATTGACTTCCGCCTTGGGGCTTCGCAGGAAAGCGATCTGCACGATGCGCCCTTCGACGCAGGCCGCCTCGTAATTCCTGGCGATGTAATCGCCGCCCACCATGTCGAGAATGACGTCGGCGCCCTTGTCGCCGGTGGCGGCCTTGGTGGCGGCGACGAAGTCCTCGCTCTTGTAGTTGACCGCAACGTCTGCCCCGAGCTTGCGGCAGGCTTCGCATTTTTCGTCGGAGCCTGCGGTGGTGATGACGCGCGCGCCGCGCATCTTGGCGAGCTGGATCGCCGTAGTGCCGATGCCCGACGAGCCGCCATGCACCAGCAAGGTCTCGCCGGCTTGCAAGCCGCCGCGCTCGAACACGTTGTGCCAAACGGTGAAGAAGGTTTCCGGGATCGCCGCCGCTTCGACCATGGAGAGGCCGGAAAGAGGCAAGGCATGACTGCCGTGCGCGAGGCAATACTCGGCGTAGCCGCCGCCGACGACCAAAGCCATCACGCGGTCACCCACTTTCCAGCGCTTGACGTTTGGCCCGAGGGCTACGACTTCGCCGGCGATTTCCAGCCCCGGAATATCCGGCGCGCCCGGTGGTGGCGGATAATTGCCCTGGCGCTGATGCACGTCCGGCCGGTTGACGCCGGCGGCGGCGACCTTGACCAGGATTTCGCCGTCGCCGGGCGAGGGAACCGGGCGTTCCTCGGGCACGAGCATGTCCGGTCCGCCGGGCGCCTTGATGCCGATTGCCGTCATGCGGGCGGGAAGCGTGGCCATTCGAGACCCTCGGGTTTCGCGGGGTGAGCGGGCATTGTTTAGGCGGACCCGGACGGTGTGACAACCGGGCGGAGGGGCGCTAATTTTGCTCCCGGAGACGCATCATGCCGGCCATCGACGACGACGACCGCCCCAAGAAGAAGGTCGCCCACGAGATCGGGCAGGATTTGAGCCTGTTGTCGGTCGAGGAGCTGACGGCGCGGGTGACGCTGATGCGCGACGAAATCGGCCGGCTGGAGGCCGACATGACGCAAAAACGCGCCAAGCGCGCGGCGGCGGACCAGATTTTCAAGCGGTAATCCGATGCGGCCTGAACCGCGGGCAAAAATCCCGGATTGGCCGCAATTGGGTAACTTGTCGTTAAGCTTTCTCGATCATTACTGGGATCGTCCATCTTCATGGACATGAGTGGCTCCTGTCACTCTGTTTGACGCCTCCCTGTTATCAACTTTGAGCCGCCGGCAACGGCGGCTCCTTTTTTTGTGCCATTTCGGGGCATCTGTGGCTTGCGGCGCGACAGGCGATACGCCCAGCCCTTCAGCCCGCGCAGCAACTATGTCGGAAGGTTTGCCGGCCCGCTGTCTGGACAGAACGGCGCCGTCCGGCGATCATCATGCGCTTACGGGGTGCGTAATGACCCCAGCGCATGATCCCGAAAAGTGGGAACCGGTTTTCGGACAAGATCATGCGCCTTGCAATGTGTGTGTGAGGCGTAACGCGTATGTCGGACAACTCCTTGAGCGAAGCGCAGCCGGTGTCGTTCAGCGAACGGCTGGCCAATTCGCAAGCCTTCGCCGATCTTTTCCGTGACGGGATGGCGTTGGTGGAAGAGACCGCGACCTATCTCGACGGGTCCGGGCGCGCCGAATCCAAGACGCTCGAGCGCTCGGCAGCGCTCGCCTATGCCACCGAAAGCATGCGGCTGACCACGCGGCTGATGCAGCTTGCCTCATGGCTGCTGCTGCACCGCGCGGTGAAAGAAGGCGAGATGTCGCTCGCCCAGGCCAACAAGGAAAAGAGCAAGGTGAAGCTCTCGGTTTCTGACAACCACGACGCCGGCAATGTCGAACTGCTGCCGGAGATGCTGCGCGAACTGATCGCGCGCTCGCAAACGCTCTACGGCAAGGTGCGCCGGCTCGACGCCAGCATCCATAACCGCATTTCGCCTGAGCGGGTGCCGAGCATCAATCCGGTCGAGCGACAACTCGGCCTGTTGAAGGCGGCATTCGGCGCGGAGAGCGTTTAACGGCGGTCAGCGCGAGTCATTCGTTGTCATGGCCGGGCTTGTCCCGGCCATCCACGCTTTTACGCGCGGCACATCCCTAAAAAAAGGATGCCCGGCACAGGGCCGGGCATGACGAGGCAAGTCGCTGCTTGCGCGGGCCTTACTTCTTCTCTTCGCTCTTGAGGAAGCCTGAGAACTTCTTCTGGAAGCGCGAGACACGGCCGCCGCGGTCGAGCAGATGCTGCTGGCCGCCGGTCCAGGCCGGGTGCGACTTCGGGTCGATGTCGAGATGCATGACATCGCCTTCCTTGCCCCAGGTCGAGCGGGTCGTGAATTCGGTTCCGTCGGTCATCACCACCTTGATGGTGTGGTAGTCGGGGTGGATGTCGGATCTCATGGCCTTGTTTCCGTCTGGGGCGCGCGCCTTTGGCGCAAGCGCCGCGATTGCATTGGATTTGGCGGCTCTATACAGGAGGTGGGCAGGGGCGGCAAGCCAGTACGCAAGTCAGCGCTGACGTCGGGACAAGCCACAATGAATAAGCAGGAATTCCGCGCCGCCGGGTCGCTCGCGGCGGTATTTTCCGTCCGGCTGCTCGGCCTTTTCATGATCTATCCGGTGTTTGCCGCCTATGCCGGCGGCCTGACCGGGGCGACGCCCTACCTAATCGGCGAGGCGCTCGGCATCTACGGTCTCACGCAGGGGCTTTTGCAGATTCCCTTCGGCCTTCTGTCCGACCGGTTCGGGCGCAAGCTGATGATCGCGCTCGGGCTCATTTTGTTCGGCATCGGCAGCGCGGTGGCGGCGTCCTCCACGACGATCGGTGGCGTGATTATCGGCCGCGCCTTGCAGGGCGCTGGCGCCGTCGGCTCGGTGATCCTGGCGCTGGTGGCCGATCTGACGGCGGAAGAAAACCGCACCAAGGCGATGGCGCTGGTCGGCATCACCATCGGTGCGTCGTTCATGGTCGCGCTGGTCGCCGGGCCGATCGTTGCGACCTTCATCGGCGTTGCCGGTATTTTCTGGCTGATGGTGGGGTTGGCGGCGGCCGGCATCGCGATCACGCAGTTCGTCGTGCCAAGCCCGCGCCAGATCCGCGTGCATCGCGACGCCGAGGCGGTCCCGGCCATGATCGGTTCCGTCCTGCGCAACACGGAGTTGCTGCGGCTCGATTTCGGCATATTCTCGCTGCACGCGATGCTGACCGCGAGCTTTCTGGTCGTGCCTGGCCTGCTGCGCGGTACGCTGCACGTCGCGAACCACAACGACTGGATGGTTTATTTGCCCATCCTGGTGGTGTCGATCGCCGTGATGGTGCCGGCGATTATCGTCGCTGAAAAACATCGCCGCATGAAGGCTGTGTTCGTGGCGGCGGTTGCGGCACTCGTCGTCAGCCAGGCGATGCTCTACGCCGGCGCCGGCAACTTATTCGTCCTGCTGGCGGCGCTCGTGATCTTTTTCTCTGGCTTCAATGTGATGGAAGCGAGTCTCCCTTCGCTCATCACCAAGACCGCGCCGCCCGACGCCAAGGGCACGGCCACCGGAATCTACTCGAGCGCGCAGTTCCTCGGCATCTTCGTCGGCGGCATTGTCGGCGGCTGGGCGCATCAGCACGGCGGCACGGCGGGAGTGTTCCTGCTGACCGCGCTGCTCGCGCTCATCTGGCTCGCCGCCGCCGCAACCATGGCGGAACCCAATTACCTGACGACCCGGCTGCTGCCTCTCGGCGACGGCAAAGCCGACGATGCAGGCCTCGCGGCCCGGCTGCGCCAGGTGCCCGGTGTTTCCGAGGCTGTGGTGATCGCCGAGGAAAAGCTCGCTTATCTGAAAGTCGATTCCAAAATCTTCGACGCCGCCATTGCGGCGCAGGTGGCGGGCACAACTTAGCTGGTTGGCCGCCAACTCATCCTGTTCACCGGCTGGCCCGAGACCGGGTTCTTGTCCTCGCCGGTATAATGAAATCCGTGCTTCTCGTAGAAGCGGATGGCGCGCGCATTGTCCTTGTTGACGAGCAGATCGAGGCCCTCGGGCGACAGGCGTCTCGCCTCGTCGAGCAGCGCCGGTGCCGCGCCCGTCCCCCAATGCTCGGGCGCGACCACGATCTGATCGAGATACAATGTCTTGGGATCGACCGTCACGAAGCCGATCAGCGCGCCGTCGCGCTCGGCCACCACGACATGCGCGACCGGCACCAGGTCCTGCTTCCATCGCTCGCGCCACCAGGCCACGCGTGAATTGAAATCGATGTGCGGGAAATGATGCGCCCAGGTTCGCCGCCACAGATCGATCGCCGCGTCCTCGTCGGCGGTGGTGTAGGGGCGCAGGGTGATCGGCGTCGCGCTCACCGTTCGGTCAGCTTGAACTCGATGCGGCGGTTTTTGCGATAGGCGTCTTCGGTCGTGCCCGGATCGATCGGCTGGAACTCGCCGAAGCCGGCGGCGACCAGCCGTTTGGGATTGACGCCCTTGGCAACGAGATATTTCACCACCGCGATGGCGCGCGCTGCCGACAGGTCCCAGTTGGCCTTGAATTGGCCGCCGGTGATCGGCCGCACGTCGGTGTGGCCGTCGACGCGCATCACCCACGGGATGTTTGCCGGGATCTGCGCCTCAAGCCCGACCAGTGCGGTCGCGACCTTGTCGAGTTCCTCGTCGCCGGCGGGCTTCAGGTCGGCCTTGCCGGTGTCGAAAAACACTTCCGACTGAAGCACGAAGCGGTCGCCGACGATGCGCATGTCCGGCCTGTTGCCAAGAATGTCACGCAGCTTGCCGAAAAAATCCGAACGGTAGCGCGACAGTTCCTTGACGCGTTCCGCCAAGGCCACGTTCAGCCTCTGGCCGAGCTCGGTGATCTTGGTCTGCGATTCCTTGTTTTTCGTCTCGGTGGCGTTGAGCGCGGTCTCCAGCGCGGCGAGTTGACGGCGCAGCGCGGCGATTTGCTGGTTGAGCACCTCGACCTGCGCCAGCGCTCGGGTGGAAATCTTCTTCTCGCCTTCGACCTGGCTGGACAGTTCGGCTGACTTGCCTTGCGCGGCCGCGACGCTGGCGCCGGCACTTTCGGCCGTGCTCTTGTATTTGTCGCGGTCGCTTTCAGCAGTGGCGAGCGATGCGGTCAATTGCGCAAGCTGGCTTTGCAGATCGGCCTTGCCGGTCTTTTCCATCGACAGCAGTTCGGTGAGTTGGGCGATCTGTGCGTTTAGCTGGGTGAGTGCGGTGTCCTTGCCGGCGACTTCCTGTTGCAGATAAAACTGCACCACCACGAACACGGTCAGGATGAAGATAATGCTCAGGATCAGCGTCGAAAGCGCGTCGACGAAGCCTGGCCAGTAGTTCATGCCGCTTTCGCTGCGGCGGGTGCGTGCAAGCGCCATAATTATTTACCCTTGCGCATGATCTTGTCCGAAAACCGGTTCCCATCCCCGATCGGAGTCGAAGACATGCTTTTCGGGACCATGCGCTACCGGTCAACTTTCTCGCGCACCATGATTTCGAGCAGCCGCTTGATCTCGCGCTGCTGTTCGGCCTGGCCGTCGACCCAGTCGCGGATCATCTGCTGCTCGGTGCGCATGTGGTGCACCAGGCCCTGGATCGCCTCGGCGAGATTCGACATGGCGGTGGAGGCGCCCTTGCTGGTGCCCACTTCGTTCATCGCCTCGCGCAGGCGGTCGATCGCGCCGCGCATCTCGACCGGCACGCCGGTGGCGCCCGGTTCGGTAGCCTGATCGTAAACGGTGGTGGAGAGCCAGTCTTCCAGTTCGGTATAGAAGCGGTTCTGCGCCTGGCTCGATTGCAGATCGAGGAAGCCGAGCACCAGCGAGCCGGCGAGACCGAACAGCGAGGACGAAAACGAAATGCCCATGCCGCTCAACGGAGCCGCAAGTCCCTCGCGCAGCGAGTCGAACATGCTCGAAGCATCGCCGCCGGCCTTGAGCCCCTGGATGACGTTGCCGACCGAACTCACGGTCTCGATCAAGCCCCAGAAGGTGCCGAGCAGGCCGAGGAACACCAGCAGCCCGGTCATGTAGCGTGAAATGTCGCGCGCTTCGTCGAGACGCGTGGCGATCGAGTCGAGAATGCCGCGCATCAGTTGTGCCGACATCGCCATGCGGCCGGCGCGGCTGCCAAGAATCGCCGCCATCGGCGCGAGCAGAACCGGCGGCCGATCGACCGCCAAGCCCGGATCGGCAAGACGGAAATTATTGACCCAAGTGATTTCGGGATAGAGGCGCAGTACCTGCCGCAGCGTCAGGACGATGCCGATGACCAGCACCGCGATGATCACCGAATTGAGCCCCGGATTGGCCATGAAGGCCACCTCGATCTGCTTGTGCAGCAGGAAGGCGACCAGCCCGCCGAGGATGACGAACACCATCATCCGGAACAGGAAAATGCGGGGCGATGACAGTTTGAGCGGATCGAGTTCTTTGGCCATGCGGTCCAAACGTTAATAGCGGGTCGCGCCGTTCAATATGCCACAGATTGCCATAGAGGCGTGACAGAGAAAAATCAGGCCTTCAGGAACTACGGGTTAAAGCGGCGGAATGAGTTGAAATTGCGGTGCGGCTTTAAGCCTTTGCGGCACCGTTAAGCACCGCCAGGATTTCCTTCTGGATTGCCTCGTTGCCGGCGACCACCTGCCCCTTGCCGAATATGTCGGCACCGCCGTCGCAGTCCGACGCAAAGCCGCCGGCCTCGCGCACCAGGATGAGGCCGGCCGCCATGTCCCAAACCTTGAGGTCACGCTCCCAGTAGCCGTCGAGCCGCCCGGCCGCCACCCAGGCAAGATCGAGCGCGGCTGCGCCGAAGCGGCGCAAGCCCGCCACTTCGTTGAGCATGGCGCCGGTCTCAGCCCGTCCGAGCGCGAGATCGCCGCGGCCATGATGCGGAAGCCCGCAGGCGATCACAGAGTCGGTAAGGCGCTTGCGCGCAGCGACGCGGATGCGCTGCTCGTTCAGAAACGCGCCCTTACCGCGCTCGGCGAAGAACATCTCTTCAACGGCTGGATTGTAGACGAGCCCCGCGATCACCGCGCCCTCGCGCTCGAGCGCAATCGAAATGGCAAATTGCGGGATGCCGTGCAGGAAATTGGTGGTGCCGTCGAGCGGATCGACAATCCAGCGGTGGCTCTTGTCGGCGCCCTCGCGCATGCCGCCTTCCTCGCCGAGAAAGCCGTAGCCCGGTCGCGCCTTGCTCAATTCCGCAAATAAGGTTTCTTCGGCGCGGCGGTCGGCGGCGGAGACGAAATTGGCCGGACCCTTGAGCGAGACCTGAAGGTTTTCCAGTTCGCCGAAGTCGCGCTTGAGCGCGCGCGCGGCCTTGCGCGCGGCGGCGACCATCACATTGAGCAGGGCAGAGCGGAGCATGGGCGGTCTCGCTTATGCCTTCCCCATTTGGGGGAGGGTGGCCGAGCGATAGCTCGGCCGGGTGGGGCGCGCTTAGCATATTTCGACAGATGTCACCTCACCCCGCTTTCGTCGCAAGCGACCCTCCCCCTTTCTGGGGAAGGATAGAGAGAGAGATCGATCAAGACCGCTTCGGCAGAGTGGACATCCACTTCTTGGCGCGCTGCTCGGCGTCGTCGCGTACTTGCTTGCTTTGCTTGGATGCGAACACGTCCAGATCCGGATCGCCGGCGCCCTCGGTCCGGGCGACGATGTGCCACTTGATCGACTCGGTTGGATCGGCGGGCAGCCCACGTCCAGCCATCAGGATGCGCGCCAGGCGGTCCTGCGCGATCGGCGAGCCGTGGCGGGCGGCCTTGAGAAACAATTGGGCGGCGGCGGCTTCGTTCTTTGGGGCGCCTTCGCCGTTAAATTGCGCGATGGCGAATTCGACCATGGCGTCGAGATTGCCGGCAATCGACGCCTCGCCCATCAGGTGCGTGGCCTCCTTGAGATCCTTGGGCACGCCGCGGCCCTCTTTGTACATGGTGGCGAGCGCGTATTGCGCTTCCGGATTGCCGGCATCGGCGGCGGCGCGAAACAATTCGGCGGCGCGCTTGAAGTCCTGCGGGAACTGCTTGCCCTGGAGATAAAGCAGGCCGAGATCGTAGCTCGCCGCCGGGTGGCCGAGATTGGCGGCCTCGCGCAACATGCGCGCGCCTTGCTCCTCGTCGCGCGATCCGGCGCGGCCCTCGAAGCTGAACATGGCGAGCGCGAACATGGCGTCGCGGTCGCCATGGCTGGCGGCGAGCTTGTACCATTGCGCCGCCGTGTTGTCGTCGCGGCCGACGCCTAACCCGTTGGCATAGATTTGACCGAGCAGAGTCATGGCGGCGGGATCGTTCTGATGCGCGCGTTTGGTCGCTTCCGCCAGCGCGGTCAGATAGTAGCCGCGCTGGTAGGCGCCGTAGGCGGGATCGACATTGCCGTTGTCGGTTGCGGGAGGCGGCGTTGCCTTTGCCGTTTCTGTCGCGGGCCGGTGCTTCCTCGGGCCTTGCGCGATTACGGGCGTCGTCAGCGCGCAGGCGAGCGCGGCCAGCGCAACCGCCGCCGCGCGTCCAAGCCGGTTCACGGCACGCGCTCCGGCAATCGTATGAGACGAGCAGCCTCCGCCACGATCTGGGCGCTCGCCGCCGGCTCGCGCCAGACAAAATCGCCGAGCGCGACGAAATCGGCGCCGGCCTTGACCAGCTCGGCGGTTTCTTCAAGCGTCTGCGCAAAGCCGACGCAAGGCGCCTCGAACACTTCGGCCCACCAAGCGACGCGCTCCGTGATTGCGTCGAAACCTGGCCGCTCGCCGGAGGCGTCCGGCTCGCCGAACATCACATAGTCGGCGCCGGTCTCAGCGGCGGTCATGGCGTCGTGACGGGTGGCAAGGCCGCCGACGCCCGCGATGCGGTCGGGTTTCAGATGCTCCAGGCCTGCGGCGAATTCCGCGATGCCCGCAAGATGCGCGCCGTCGCAACCCGCGCGCGCGACCAGATCGGCATGGCCGTCGAGCAGCAGAGCCGCGCCCTTGTCCTGCACGATGGGCACGAGCGTTTTGGCGCGATTGATCAGGCTACGTTCATCGGCCGGTGCAAGCCGTAGCAGCACGGCGGCGACGTCGGCCGCCGCCAGCGCCGCGGCAAGCGCACCGGCAAACGCCGATACGTCGTCGAGGCGCGACGTCGCCAGGTAAAGGCGGGGCGCCGGGCGCGGCTCGGCTTGTTTGGGTCGCGATGCCATCACCCCCCGCATGCTAGCCCAATCGGGCGGAAAATTGACACCGCCGCGCGCCGGATGCCGCGGGCGCGCGCTACGCCGGCATCGGCACCGGCCCCATGTCCTTGGGCACCTTGTAGCCCTTCTGCACCGCAGGCCGCGCCGCGATGGTTTCGTACCAGCGTTTGACGTTGGGATATTGCTTCATGTCGATAGTTTGCCACTCGAAGCGCGAAATCCACGGCCAGATCGCGATATCGGCGATGGAATAGTCATCGGCGACGAAATCGCGGCCTTCCAGCCGCGTGTTGAGCACCTTGTAAAGCCGCTGCGCTTCCTTGAGATAGCGCTCCTCGGCATAGGGCGCCTTGCCCGCATTATATTTCACGAAGTGATGCACCTGGCCGAGCATCGGGCCGGGGCCGCCCATCTGCCACATCAGCCACTCGATCACGTGGTAACGCGCTTCGCCCGATTTCGGCAGCAGCTTGCCCGTCTTGTCGGCGAGGTAAATGAGAATCGCGCCCGATTCCATCAGCGACATGTTGTTGTCGCGGTCGACGATCGCCGGGATGCGGTTGTTGGGCGCGACCTTGAGGAAGGCGGGCGCGAACTGCTCGTCCTTGGAAATGTCGATGGGGTGCACGGTGTAGGGCAGGCCGATTTCCTCCAGCATGATGGAGGCCTTGCGGCCGTTCGGCGTGGTCCAGGTGTAGAGATCGATCACGGGCAATGTCCTTTGTAATGGTGGACCATCCACTACTCAGAAAATGCGCCGTTGGCTACTGCGCAGCCGGCGATGGCACTGACTTGTGATGCACCTGCGGCGCTTTGCGGGATATGAAAATGCCGCGCTTGCGCGTCTCATAACGACCATAGTCGGCTAGCCCTTTGGCAAACGAGGGTAAGGCGGACGATCGGAGCGGCGTCATGCGCATTCGCCTTTTGTCACTGGTTGCTGTGGGGGCCGCCCTGCTGGCGTTGTCCGGCGCCCCCGCGCAAGCCTGGAATTCGACCGAAATGAGCGGCACGCTACCACCGCTCGGGCTCACCATGACGCGTGCCTCCGACGGCAAGGCCGTCACCGGCGCCGACTTCAAGGGCAAGGTCGTCCTGCTCTATTTCGGCTACACCTTCTGCCCGGATGTTTGCCCGACCACGCTGATGAACATCACCGACATGCTCAAGCATCTCGGCAAGCGGGCGGACAACGTGCGAGTGCTGTTCGTTACCGTCGATCCCAATCGCGACACGCTGTCCGTGCTCAAGCAATACACGCAAGCCTTCGCGCCGCAGGTCGTGGGCCTGCGCGGCACGCCGGATCAACTCGCCACTTTGGCCAAGCGTTATCGCGTCGCCTATTCGGTGACGCCGCCGCAAAACGGCGACGACACCAAAGTGACGCATGGGTCCGCGGTCTATGTGTTCAACCGCGAAGGCGACATCAAGCTGATCTTTACTGGCCTGGCGCAACCCAACACCAAGCTCGCGCCTGCGCTGGCGGATTTGCAAGGCATGGTCGAGGGCGCCGGCAGCGATAGCTGGTGGCGGCGTGCGCTGAGCTGGCTGTGATCTATTGCCCGCCCGGTCCCTTGACCGGGAACTGCCCGGTCAGGCTGGTGCCGTCGGCGAATGTCAGGGTGACTGGCACGCTTGCACCGACGACCATCGCGGCTTGCGGCTGCATGCACATCAGGTGATAGGAGCCAGGCGCGAAGCTGAGCGTGCCATGCGCCGGGACGGCGATGTTTTTGACCGGCAGCATTTTCTCGATGCCATTGTCTTCCTTGGTCTGGTGCAGCATGACCATGCCGCAGGCACTCGATGACGCGCCGGTCAGCATCGCTGCTTTGTCCGTATTGTTGTGCAGCGTGAAATAGCCGCCGGCGGGGCGCGCCTTGATGATGAAGCGCATCCACGGCTTCTCGATGGTGAGGCCACCGGCGGCAAACGCGGGTGCGCCCAGCAAGACGATCAGAAACACTGCGGCGACCGCTCTAGCCGCCGGTCCACTGGGCGGCGCGGACGATCGGGCGTGTGTCACGGGGCTCATCGGGTTCATCGGCAAGTGTCCTTTCCTCGGCGCGGCGCAGCGTGTTGAGCACGAGCAGCAGCGCCAGCACGCTCATCATAGCCGGCGGAATCCAGATGATCAGCCCGCCGACGGTTTGGTCGTAAAGCGCCCCCATATCGGGATAGATGCGGCCGCACAGATCGTAGAAGGAATAGAGGTCGTGCGGATTGAAGGCGATCATTGCGCCGCCAACAATCTGCGGGAACATCACCACCACCGCCAGCGCCGCGCGCGCGCCAAACGAGGCGCGGGCCGGCGGCGCGGGACGCGGATCGAGCACCAGACACCAGAACAGAATCCCGTCACCGATCATGGTCCAGTTCATCAACGCAAACAGATCAGGATCGATCATGGCGCGGAAATGCACGGCTGGGATCAGCCAGAAGAAGAATGAACCGACGAACAGCACGGCGGCGAGCACCGGCTGCTGGAGAATATAGACGGTGCCGGTCAGGGCTGGATGCAGAATCGTGCGACGCAGCCAGGCCGGCATGCCGCGCATCAGCGTCGTACCCGGCCAGGAAAGCGCCAGCAAGAACGGTCCGGCGTGGTGCATGACCACGTGCTGGATGCGGTTGAAGAAGAACTGATGCTCGGCGAGATATTCGAAACGGGTTTCCAGCACCGCGTAGAGCGCGACGAGGCCGACGAAGAACGAGAGGTTGCGCGCAAGGCCCGGTCTAATTTCTGACGGCGTTCGCAGCAGACCGCGCACGTACCACCAGGCCGTGAGCCATGCGGCGAGAAATTCCACAAACGAGAAATCCCACGGCGCCCAGAACGGCAGGATCGCCGCATGGCTGCGGCATAGCCACCACAGCGTAACGGCGGCGCCGGCGATGACGGCATGGACGATGCTGCCGGCTCCGAAGGAATGGCGAGGCGCGGTCAGAGATTCGGTGCGGATGGTGCTTTGAGACAAAGCGAAGCAACGTGCTGTGTGGCCGGATCAGATGCCGGCGTGATGCCGCCCCGTTGCTGGTCTTACTAGACGCCGCCTCTGTCGTGAATAAGGCAGAGTGACGCTACTTTCCGTCACGCTGCTTTCTTTTCCAGATCGGCTTTCCATTGGCCCAAGGTCGCAAGGCTGTTCATCTGGGCGCGATGTGAAAAGGCGCGCTGGGCGGCGGCGACGTTTTCGCTCTTGCCTTTCCAGGTGGTCTGCGGCGCGTGCTGGAGGGCGCGGCCGTAAGAGAAGGTGAGCGCCCAGGGCAGGTTGCCGATGCGGTTCATGGCGTCGAGATGGGCGGTCGCCTGCTCGTCGCTCTGCCCGCCGGACAGGAAGGCGATGCCCGGCACCATGGCCGGCACGCAAATTTTCAGCACCGTCACCGTCTTTTCGGCGACCTCGTCCACGGACGCCTGCTTTGCGCACTTCTTGCCGGCGATTACCATGTTCGGCTTGAGCACCATGCCTTCCAGCATCACATGCGCGTCGAACAATTCGTTGAACGTCGTTTTCAGAACGCGCTCGGTCACCATGAAGCAGCGGTCGATGTCGTGGTCGCCGTCCATCAGCACTTCAGGCTCAACAATTGGCACAATTTGCGCCGCCTGGCAGAGCGCAGCGTAGCGCGCCAGCGCGTGCGCGTTGGCCTTGATGCAGTTGTAACTCGGAATTCCGGCGCCAATGTCGATCACCGCCCGCCATTTGGCGAAGCGTGCGCCGTGCTCGTAATATTTCGGTAGCCGGTCGGCGAGTCTGTCGAGGCCCGTCGTGATCAACTCGCCGTGCGAGGCTGGCAGCGGCTTGGTGCCTTCGTCCACCTTGATGCCGGGGATGGCGCCGGCCTTCTCGATCAGTCTGACCAGTGGCGTGCCGTCCTTCGCTTTTTGCCAGATGGTCTCGTCATAGAGGATGACGCCGGAAATGTGCTTCATGCCTTCGGAGGAACGGAACAACATTTCGCGATAGTCGCGGCGATTGTCCTCGGTGTTTTCCGTGCCGATGGCGTCGAAGCGTTTCTTGATGGTGCCGGTGGATTCGTCGGCCGCGAGGATGCCCTTGCCGGGCGCGGTCATCGCGCGCGCTACTTTATTGAGTTCATCGAGATTCATCGCGCTCTCCCTCACGATTTGTCATTGTACCCTCAACACCTCGACCCCCGGCAAGGGCTTGCCCTCAAGCCATTCCAGGAATGCGCCGCCGGCTGTGGATACATACGTCAAACGGTCGGCGACGCCCGCGACATTGAGCGCGGCCACCGTGTCGCCGCCGCCGGCAACCGTGACAAGCTTTCCGGCCGTGGTCAGTTCCGCTGCCGCTTGCGCCACTTTCACCGTGCCGTTGTCGAATGGCGCCATCTCGAAGGCGCCGAACGGTCCGTTCCACACCAATGTTTTCGATTTCGCCAACACGGAGGCGGCCTGCTCAATGCTGCGGGGACCGATGTCGAGGATCATGTCGGCACCGCCGACGTGGTCAACGTCGACCACACGCGCGGGCGCATTCGCCTCGAATTTCTCCGCCACCACGCAATCGACCGGCAGGAAGATCTCGCGCCTGTCGCGTTTGGCCTCGTCCATGATTTGTTGCGCGCTCTCGACCAGGTCGCGCTCGATCAGCGAGCGGCCGACTTGCTTGCCCTGGGCCATCAAAAACGTATTGGCCATGGCGCCGCCGATAATCAGCCGGTCGACTTTTTTGAGCAGATGGCCGAGCAGATCGAGCTTGGTGGAAATCTTGGCGCCACCTACGATCGCGCAAAGCGGGCGCGCCGGATTGTCCAGCACCTTCTCGAAGGCTTCCAACTCGGCCTGCAAAGTGCGCCCGGCATAAGCCGGCAGCACATGGCCGAGCCCTTCGGTCGAAGCGTGCGCGCGGTGCGACACCGAGAAGGCGTCGTTCACCCAGATGTCGCCGAGTTTTGCGAGCGCTGCGACAAACGCAGGATCGTTCTTCTCCTCGCCGGCGTGAAAGCGCGTGTTCTCGAGGCAGATGATGTCGCCCGGCTGCATGGCGGCGATGGCGCGTTCGGGCTTTTCGCCGATGCAGTCGTCCACGAAGCCGACCGGCCGCTTGATGATGCGGGCGACTTCCGCCGCGACGGGTTTGAGCGAGTCCTTCGGATCGCGGCCCTTGGGCCGGCCGAAATGGGACAGCAGAATGACTTTGGCGCCCTTGTCGGCGATTTCGGTGATCGAGGACGCCATGCGCTCGATGCGCGTTGCGTCGGTGACGACGCCATTCTCCACCGGCACGTTGAGGTCGACGCGCACCAGCACGCGCTTTCCCTTCACGTCGACGTGGTCGAGGGTGCGAAACGCGTTCATGAGCGACCGGCGAGTTTGGCCGTCAGAGCAACTTCCCCATCGCCACGGCGGTGTCCGCCATGCGGTTGGAGAAGCCCCATTCGTTGTCGTACCACGCCATCACGCGCACCAGCGTGCCATTCATCACCTTGGTCTGGTCCATGTGGAACGTCGCCGAATGCGGATCGTGATTGAAATCGATCGAGACGTTGGGATCATTGGTGTAAGTGAGAATGCCCTTGAGCTGCTGCTCGGCGGCGCGCTTCATGGCGTCGTTGATCTCGTCCGTCGAGGTCGCTTTCTTGGCGACGATCTTCAAGTCGATCACCGAGACGTTCGGCACGGGCACGCGGATCGCGACGCCGTCGAGCTTGCCCTTGAGTTCCGGCAGCACCAGTCCGATCGCCTTGGCGGCTCCGGTCGAGGTCGGGATCATCGACAGCGCCGCCGCGCGGCCGCGGTAGAGATCCTTGTGCATGGTGTCGAGCGTCGGCTGGTCGCTGGTATAGGCGTGAATTGTCGTCATGAAGCCGGTGTCGATGCCGACGGTGTCGTTGAGCACCTTGGCGACGGGCGCGAGGCAGTTCGTCGTGCAGGAGCCGTTGGAGACGACCTTGTGATCCTTGGTCAGCTTGTCGTGATTGACACCGAACACGACCGTCATGTCGGCGCCGTCGGCGGGCGCCGACACCAGCACCCGTTTGGCGCCGGCCGTCAGATGCGCCGAGGCCTTGTCCTTGGCGGTGAACAGCCCGGTGCATTCGAGCGCGATGTCGACGCCGAGTTCTTTCCACGGCAGCTTGGACGGGTCGCGCTCGGCGGTGATCTTGATGGCGCCGTTGCCGACGCTGATGGTGTCGCCCTTGACCGTGACCTCGCCGGGAAAGCGGCCATGCACTGAATCGTAGCGCAGCAGATGCGCGTTGGTTTCCACCGGGCCGAGATCGTTCGCCGCCACCACCTCGATGTCGGTGCGGCCGGACTCGGCGATGGCGCGCAGCACGTTGCGCCCGATGCGGCCAAAGCCATTGATGCTCACGCGAACTGTCATTTTATGTCGCTCCCGGCTCGCTCAATTCGTCATGGCCTATGGCGGGCCACGCTCAATATAGGTTTGCCTCGCTATTTCCCAAGCTTGCGCATGGCGGCATCCGCCACCGCGTCAGCGGTAATGCCGAATTTCTTGTAGAGTTCCTTGTAGGGCGCGCTCGCCCCGAACGAGGTCATGCCGACGAAGGCGCCGTCGGACCCGATGATGGCGTCCCAGCCCTCGCGCACGCCGGCTTCGACCGCGACATTGACTTTGGCATTGCCGATCAGCGCGCGGCGCGCGGCCTCGGGCGCTTCCATCAGCAATTCGAAACACGGCACCGACACCACGCGCGCCGACACGCCTCTTGCGGCGAGCAGCTTTTGGCCTTCCACCGCGATCGAGACTTCCGAGCCAGTGGCGAAGATCGACACGTCGGCCTTTCCTTGCGCCTTGCCGTCAGCCGCGGCAATTTCATAGGCGCCGGTGGTGCAACGGTTGAGGTCGGTGAAATTCTGCGAGAGCTGCGGCAGGTTTTGTCGGGTCAAGGCCAGTACGCTCGGACGATGACGCGCTTCGAGCGCGAGCTGCCAGCACTCCACCGTCTCGACCGCGTCGCAAGGGCGGAACACCAGCAGATTGGGAATGGCGCGCAACGCGGCCAGATGCTCGACCGGTTGATGCGTCGGTCCGTCTTCGCCCAGGCCGATGGAGTCGTGCGTCATCACATGAATGACGCGAATGCCCATCAGCGCGGCAAGCCGAATGGAGGGCCGGCAATAATCCGAGAACACCAGGAAGGTGCCGCTATAGGGGATGATGCCGCCATGCAGCGCCATGCCGTTCATGGCGGCTGCCATGCCGTGCTCGCGCACGCCGTAATGGATGAAGCGGCCGGAGAAATCCGCCGGCGTGATCGCCTTCATCGTCTTGGTGCGCGTGTTGTTGGAGCCGGTGAGGTCCGCCGAGCCGCCGACCATTTCCGGCAGCGCCGGGATCAGGCTTTCGAG
>DATATS010000010.1:0-31632 GCA_036268675.1 Pseudolabrys sp. | reverse complement strand
AGCTGGTTCACGATGTCGATCCGGATGTGCTCGTTGGAGAGCAGCGTCCAGGGCGAGCACAGCAGGAAGACGATGCTGAACAGCACCCACTGCAGCTCGAGCCAGGAATTCGACGAGGTATCGAAAATCTTGCGGATCGTGGCATTGGCCGCCGAAACCGCAACCGCCGCCAAAATCAGCCAGGACAGGCGTCGTCCGATCCAGGTATTGGCCGTGTCGATGACACGTGTCGCCGGCAGGAATGCCTTGAGAAATGCGTCAAGCGCGCTCACGTCACGGCTCCCCCTCTGCGCGGCCGGTTTCCGCCGGTCGAAATTTATTTTTGCTTTATATCCCCACGACTTGGCCGCAAAGCCAAGCCTGTCACCATACCCCGAGGCGGCCATAAGACGTCAATGGAGAAGTGGTCAGAATCCACGGGCACTGGCCCGTCTGCACGTCGGTCAAGCGGCTACGCCAGGCTCCAGGCAGAGCGCAAAGCCAACGGGCGGTGGCACCGAAACCCATGGTTAACGAACTCTAAACCGTCGGTTAACCGGGTCGACCCTACAAATACCGCCGGCCCGCTTCGTGCGGGCGTCGCCACGCTTGCCGGCAAGCCGCCGGCACTCGGCGCGGCAGGCGAGGATAAGCATGCGGCAGTTCACGATTGCCGAGCGGGTGATAGCGGCCGCGCTGCTGCCATTGGTTGCAATGCTGGTTGCAGCGTGGTTGAGCGCGAGACTGTCGCCTTTTTTCGGCGCGACTGGCGCGACCTATGCCCAGGCCGCGTTCTGGCTGGCCGCCGGCGGTCTGGCGGCAGTCGCGATCGCGAAAATTTCACGCGAGATTTCCAGCGCGCTGGTGGATGCCACCGACGCGATCGACGCCATTGCTTATGCGGAGCTTCAATCCGCATCGAATTTGCCGCCTGAGCGCGGTGAAGTCGCCCGGCTGATCGCAGCGTCCGACCGGCTTGCGGAGGTCCTCGGCGAACGCCAGCGGCGTGAACTGGTCCACATCGATCTCGACCGTACCTGGCAGGCATCGCGCCGCTTCAATCTGTCCAATCTGGCGCAGCAGGTGGAAGCCGCGACCGAGGCCGGCATGCGGCCGATCGCCGAAGGCAGCGCCGCCGTGCTGGTCAAGGCCGAGGACATGCTCACCGCGCTTGAGAGCGTGCACGCTGCATTCGACGAGACCATGAGAGCTTCCGAGGGCGCGCGCACCATGAATCGGGCCGCCGGCGACCTGTCCGACCAGGTAATGCAGGCGATTGCCGAGATTTCCGAGTTGGTGCGACGAGGCGGCGGTGTCGGCCACGATGCGGTTGCGCGGGCGAACGCCGCGCGCTCAACCATCGACGCGCTCACCAGGGCGGCCAATCAAATCGGCGATATCGTGGGCGTGATCAACCAAATCGCCGAGCAGACAAATCTTCTGGCGCTCAATGCGACCATTGAGGCGGCGCGTGCAGGAGAGGCTGGCCGCGGATTTTCGGTGGTCGCATCCGAAGTCAAGACGCTCGCCACCCAGACCGGAAAATCGAGCGGTCAAATCGGCGCCAAGGTTGCCGAGATCCAGTCAACCACGCGCGAAGTAGTTGCCTCTCTGACGAGCGTCGCGGAGGCGATCGATCAGCTTTCCGGTGTAACGGCGTCGGTCTCCACCGCGATCGAGCAGCAGCGCTCCGCAACCGAAAGTTTTGCCGCCAGCGCGCGCGAGACCAGCGCTGCCGCGTCCGACGTCGCCAGCCGCATGGCAGGGATTGTCGACATGGTTCAGCGCTCGCGCTCGACCGCGCTCGACGTCTCGGTCGTCGCTGCATCGATGGAGTCGACGTCGCAAACCTTGTGCCGGGAAATTCCCGACATCGTGCGCAACGCGGTCACGGAGGACCTGCGCGAATTTCCGCGTTACGCGGTAAATCTCGTCGCCCGCGTTGAACATGAGGATCTGAGCTTCGATGTGGCGGTGCAGGACATCAGCGAAGGCGGGGTGCGTATTGCGACCGAGGCCAATCTGGCGGTCGGGGATCGCCTCGCGATGACATTGCCGGGCATGAAGACGATCGCGGGTGAAGTCGCGCGCCGCGGCAATGCCAATTACGGCGTTTGCTTCGTGCCCGCCCGGCTTCGGCTTGAGGAGTTGCGCGACCTGGTGACGGCGAAAGACCGCGCGGCCTAGCCGCCCGTCACGCTCATGTGACGCGACAGCGCTGGGCGCCGGTGGCGGCGGTCGATCACGAAATCATGGCCTTTGGGCTTGCGGGTGATCGCTTCGTCGATCGCTGCATAGAGGGAATCGTTGCTTTCCGACGCGCGCAACGGCGTCCGCAGGTCAGCGGCGTCTTCCTGGCCGAGACACATGTAAAGAGTGCCGGTGCAGGTGATGCGCACGCGGTTGCACGACTCGCAGAAATTATGCGTCATCGGCGTAATAAAGCCGAGTCGGCCACCGGTCTCCTTGACGCGCACATAGCGCGCCGGCCCCCCGGTGCTGTCGTCGATGTCTTCGAGCGTATATCGCTCGGCGAGCCGCGCACGCACGATCGACAGAGGCAGATATTGGTCGATGCGTTGTTCGCCAATGTCGCCGAGCGGCATCACCTCGATCACGGTGATGTCCATGCCACGGCCGTGCGCCCAGCCGACGAGTTCCGTTATCTCGTCTTCGTTGACGCCCTTGAGCGCCACCGTGTTGATTTTCACGCGCAGGCCGGCGGCCAGCGCCGCATCGATGCCGGCAAGCACATTGTCGAGATCGCCCCACCGCGTGGTGGTCCGGAATTTGTCGGGGTCGAGCGTGTCGAGCGAGACATTGATACGCTCGATGCCGCAGGATTTCAGCGCGGCCGCATATTTCGTCAGTTGCGATCCGTTGGTGGTGAGCGTCAATTCCTTCAGCGCGCCGCTGCGAAGATGGCGCGACAGCGAGGAGACGAGCGTCATAATGCCCCGCCGCACCAACGGCTCGCCGCCGGTCAGCCGCAGCTTGGTGACGCCCTTGGCGACGAAGGTGCTGCATAGCCGGTCGAGTTCCTCGAGGCTCAGGAGATCGGCCTTTGGCAGGAACGTCATATGTTCCGACATGCAATAGACACAGCGGAAATCGCAGCGGTCGGTGACCGACACGCGCAAATAGGTGATGGCGCGATGGAATGGATCGATCAGCGGTCGCGCCGGCAGGCCGGCACGATCGAGTTCAAGTGCTGAAATGCCGCTCGAAACCATCATTCCTCACCGTGCGCTGGCACGCGAAGTTTTCGGGAACCCGTACGCTACATATGGGAATAGTGGCGGATAAAGACCATAGCGTCCAGCCAACGGCCCGCTAGCTGCGGCGAGCACGCATTTGTGATGCAATCGAAAAGGGGCGGCCGGCGACGCTTACTAGTGCGCCGGTGTGGTGGGCCAGGGCGAGGGTGAAGGCGCCTGTTGTTGCGCCGGCGCCATCGGCTGCGGGGCCGCACTTGGCGCCGGTCTGGTTTGCGCGGCCGGCCTTGCCGCGGGCTTTGCAACGGTCCGGCGATGCACCGGTTTCTTCTTGACTGGCTTTGGCGGCGGCGGCGGCGTCGGCGTCAGCGCGGCCAGCACCGGATTGGGCCGCAACTTTTCCGTGTCGTCGCCCATCGGCCCCATTTCGACCTGCTCCGTGTCCGGCTGAAAACCATTGAGCGTGAAGGTGACGGCGTAAGGCCCAGGATCGGCCAGTGCGAGCGCACAGGGGGTGCGGCATGTTTGACCGCTGGATACTTTCACGTCTGCGCCAGGTGGCTCCGACTCGAAACGCACGGTTTCCATCGTCGGTCCCGACTTGAAGATGTCGAGATTCATCGACGAACACGCAGCGAGCGCTAATCCGCCGCAAACAATCGCGATTACTCGGTACATTGACCCTTGGTCCGTCCACCCGAGCGATCGACACCGCTCGCCCGCGGACAGGATACGAGCGTGCCCGGGGGCAGGCAACCATCTCCCAGCCGTTAACCTTAACGGGGTTAACCATCGCGGGAAACCGGTGGCCTCAACCGCGCGCGTTCGAGGCGATTGCGGCGACCGCCGCGGGCAATTGAGAAAAATGACTGATAATCCAGTCCGGTTCGAGCTCCGTCACCGGGCGCTCGCTGTAACCGAAGTCGACGGCGATGACCGGAATACCGGCCGCGCGCGCGGTGCGAATATCGGTTTCCGAGTCGCCCACCATGATCGCTTGCCGCGGGTCGCCTCCGGCGGATTCCAATGTGCGGCGGAGCACTTCGGGGTCGGGTTTCTGGATGCCGAAAGTATCCTGGCCGCAGATCGCGGCAAAGCGGCGTGCAAGCTTCAATTCGTTCAGCAGCAGAACCGACAGCCGTTCGAGCTTGTTGGTGCAGACCGCGAACCGGTATCCATCGCCGGCAAGCGCATCGAGTGCGTCGGTCAAGCCCGCGAACGGCCGCGAGCGGTCGGCGACGTGTTCGGAATAGAAGGCGATGAAGTCGGCGAATAATCGATCGAGTTCTGGGGGTGAGATCGTGCGACCTTCCGCCTCGATCCCGCGCACGATCATCCGGCGGGCGCCGCCGCCGATCAGGTTGCGCCCAATTTCGTACGAGACCGGCTTCAGGTCCTCGCGCGCGAACACCACGTTGAGCGTGTCAATGAGGTCGGGCGCGGTGTCGATCAGGGTGCCGTCGAGGTCGAAAACGATTGTCTTGACGTCCATGCCGGATCGCTAGCGCCCGCTTGCGGCCGGCGCAAGATCGAATTAACGCATCCGCGAACCGGCGTTTTTTCGGCTATCCACGGCGTGCGATCGAGGCTAGAAAAGCGGGCATTCAATCGCTCATGCCCATGCCTTGCCCGTCGAACCGGTCACGATGAACGCCGATGCTCAAAAGCGCGCGGCCGCGGCCCGCGCAGTCGATTACCTGCGTCCCGGCATGCGGCTCGGGCTGGGCACCGGATCGACCGCGCGGCATTTCGTCGAGATGGTTGGCGAGCGTGTGCGGGGCGGGCTCGATATCGTCGCGGTGCCAACGTCAGAAGCAACCCGCGCCGACGCGCAGCGTTGCGGCATCGAGCTGACCACGCTGGACGAGACGCCGGAGCTCGATCTGACTGTCGATGGCGCGGATGAGATCGCGCCGGACCTGTCGCTGATCAAGGGCGGCGGTGGCGCCTTGCTGCGGGAAAAGATCGTTGCGGCAGCGTCCGCCCGCATGATCGTGATCGCCGACGAATCGAAATGGGTTTCCGTGCTGGGCCGGTTTCCGCTGCCGATCGAGGTTGCCCCATTTGGCCTCAAGGCAACATGGCTTGCGGTCGAAAAGGCGGTTGCGGTGATCGAGGGCCCCAAAAGCCTGACTCTGCGGCAGGGCAAGGATGGCCATGCTTTCGTCACGGATGGCGGCCACTGGATCATTGACGCGGCTCTTGGCCGGATTGACGATCCCAAGGTGATAGCGCATGCGCTTTCAGGGATTCCAGGGGTTATGGAGCACGGTCTGTTTATCGGCATCGCTCATATGGCCATTCTGGCCGGCCCGGATGGGGTTAGAACCGTCGAGCGGCCATGACTTTCTCGAGCTATACGGAGTTACGCAGATGAGTGTTATTCAGGCGACCAAGCAGGCCGCAAGACTGGCGACGGTCGCCGTCGCGCTGGTCGCGTTCGGCCCGGCCGCTTACAGCCAGCAGCCAACGGCGGCGGAGATGGCCACCGCCCGGGATCTCGTTAATGTCACTGGCGCGACCGCTTTATTCACGCCGCTGATCGCAGGCGTGATCGAGCAGGCGAAAGTTCTGTTCCTTCAGCAAGACCCCTCGTTAGGCGCGGATCTCAACGAGATCGCCGTCAAGATGCGTACCGACCTGACCCCGCGTTTCAAGGAAGTCACTGACGAGGTCGCGAAACTTTACGCAACCCATTTTACCGAGCCGGAGCTCAAGCAAATCCTCGCGTTCTATAAATCGCCAGTCGGCAAAAAGGTGCTTTCGCAGCAGCCGATTGTCGTCAATGCGAGCATGAGTTTTGCGCAGGCATGGGCGAACAAGTTGTCCGAAGAAGTCGTCGCGAAAATGCGCGTCGAATTGCGGAAAAAGGGTCACAACCTCTGATACCGCTGCGCCGGACAGAAGCCCGAACGCTGCCAAAAGAATGAATGCACCGATGCCGGACCACGACGTCGATCTTTTTGTCATTGGTGCCGGTTCCGGCGGCGTGCGCGCCGCGCGCATTGCGGCGACCCACGGGGCGCGGGTGATGATCGCCGAAGAGTACCGGGTTGGCGGCACCTGCGTCATCCGCGGCTGTGTGCCCAAGAAGCTGCTGGTCTATGCCTCGCGCTTCGCGGATGAATTCGAGGATGCAGCCGGCTTCGGCTGGAACGTGGCCGAGCCGACATTTCATTGGCCTGCGCTGCGCGACAACGTGGCGCGGGAAGTGACACGGCTGGAATCTGCCTACACCGATACGCTCGAACGCTTCAAGGTCACGCTGGTCAAAAGCCGCGCCGTGCTGGAAGACGTCCATACGGTGCGCATCCAGTCGACGGGCGCGCGGGTGAGGGCTGATACCGTGCTCATCGCGACCGGTGCATGGCCGCATTTTGGGCCGAAAATCCCCGGACTTGAGCATGCGATCTCCTCGAACGAAACGTTCCACCTTACCGAATTGCCCAAGCGCATCGTCATACAGGGCGGCGGATACATCGCGGTGGAATTCGCCTGCATATTTGCTGGGCTCGGCAGCAAGGTCACGCTGGTCTATCGCGGCGAGAACGTTCTGCGCGGCTTCGACGACGACGTCCGCGAACACCTACGCAATGAGATGCGCGGGCGTGGCATCACCGTGTTGTGTGGTCATACGGTCGCAGAGATCGAGAAGTCGGGCGATGAATTTATCACGCTCCTGTCGGATGGTACGAAGATTCCGTCCGACAAGGTCATGTTCGCGATCGGCCGGCGCCCCAATGTCATGGGGCTTGGGATTGAAACCATCGGCGTTAAAATCCACGAGCATGGCGGCGTCGATGTCGACGAGTATTCGCGCACCTCGACGCCGAATATCTATGCCGTCGGCGACGTCACCAATCGCGTCAATCTCACGCCGGTTGCGATCCGCGAGGGCCATGCGTTTGCCGATACGGTCTTTGGCGGTAAGCCGACGCCGGTCGATCACACCAATGTGCCGACGGCGGTGTTCTCCGAGCCGGAGCTCGGCGTTATCGGTCTCACCGAATACCAGGCGCGCGAGCAATTGGGCAAAGTCGATATCTACAAGACGAGCTTCCGGTCGATGAAGGCGACCCTGTCAGGGCGCGACACCCGCGTGTTCATGAAGCTGGTCGTGGATCAGGTTACCGACCGCGTGGTCGGCTGCCACATCGCAGGGCCGGAGGCGGGCGAACTCATCCAGGTGATCGGCGTGGCGGTGAAAATGGGAGCAACCAAGGCCGATTTCGATGCCACCATTGCGGTGCATCCGACCATGGCCGAGGAACTGGTGACGATGCGCGAGAAGGCCATCAGTTACGGCCGGGCGGCCGCGGAATAGCGCCCAATAACGACGGTCATTGAAAAACTGGCCTCAGCCGGGGGGCTTCGTGTATAAGCCCCGTTAACTGCGCAGAAAAAACGGTCTGATCGAATGCCCGAGCGTTGGACTCCCGATAGCTGGCGCAAGAAGCCGGTCCTGCAGGTCCCGGACTATCCGGACCCGCGGGCGCTGGCTGACGTGGAAAGGCAGCTTGCGACCTTCCCGCCACTGGTGTTCGCGGGCGAAGCACGCAAGCTGAAGAAGTCGCTGGCGCGCGTCGCGACGGGCGAGGCTTTCCTGCTGCAAGGCGGCGATTGTGCCGAAAGCTTTGCCGAGCACGGCGCCAACAATATCCGCGATTTCTTCCGCGTCTTCCTTCAGATGGCGATCGTGCTCACTTACGCCGCCGCCTCTCCGGTGGTGAAGGTCGGCCGAATCGCCGGGCAATTCGCCAAGCCACGTTCTTCGGCGGTGGAAAAGCGCGATGGCAAGGAATTGCCGAGCTATCGCGGCGATATCATCAACGACATCGCCTTCACCGATGACGCGCGCCGTGCCGATCCGCGCCGCCAGGTCGAGGCCTATCGGCAGTCGGCAGCGACGCTCAATCTGCTGCGCGCCTTCGCCAAAGGCGGCTATGCCAGCGTCGAGAACGTGCATCAATGGATGCTGCAATCGGTTTCCGGCTCGCCGCAGTCGAAGGCCTATGCCGATTTGGCTGACCGGGTGACCGGCGCGCTCGATTTCATGCGTGCCTGCGGGTTGAGCTTCGAAGCGGACAGCGCGCTCGGCACGACGGATTTCTACACCAGCCACGAAGCGTTGTTGCTTGGTTACGAGCAGGCCTTCACGCGCATCGATTCAACCACCGGCGACTGGTACGCGACATCCGGCCACATGCTCTGGATCGGCGACCGCACGCGGCAAGCCGACCACGCGCACATCGAATACGCGCGCGGCGTGAAGAATCCAATCGGGCTCAAATGCGGCCCGTCGCTCAAGGTCGATGATCTGCTGCGGCTGACCGACATCCTCAATCCCGACAACGAGCCGGGACGCCTGACGCTGATCGGCCGCTTCGGCGCCGAAAAGGTCGGCGACCATCTGCCGGCCATGACGCGCGCGATCAAGCGCGAGGGCCGGAGCGTGATCTGGTCCTGCGATCCGATGCACGGCAACACCATCTCGTCGGCCACCGGCTACAAGACGCGGCCCTTCGACCTGATCCTCAGGGAGGTGCGCAGCTTCTTCGAGGTGCACCAGTCGGAAGGCACCTATGCCGGCGGCGTGCATCTGGAGATGACTGGGCAAAATGTCACCGAATGTACCGGTGGCGCCCGCGCCATCACCGAGGCCGATCTCAACGACCGCTACCACACAGCGTGCGACCCGCGCCTCAATGCCGAACAGGCAATTGATCTCGCGTTCCTGTTGGCCGAATTGCTCAAGAAGGAGCGTTCCGGGCGCGCCAATCCGGTGCCGGCGGTGGCTGGGCTCTAATCGCCGGTCAGCCATGAGGCCGAGCTGATTGCCGCGGGCGAGAGCAGGGGCTAAATCATCGCCATGAGCGCCCGCCCTTCCGACAGGCTCGCGATTTGTATCGCGCAGCTCAATTCGACCGTCGGCGACGTTTCCGGCAACGCCGAGAAAGTCCGCCGCGCGCGCGTGGTCGCTGGCGAGCAGGGCGCAGACCTGGTCGTATTCCCCGAACTGTTCATTGCGGGCTATCCGCCCGAGGATCTGGTGCTCAAGCCGGCCTTCCAAGCGGCCTGCCGCGCGGCGATCGAGACGCTCGCGCGCGAAACCGCATCCGGTGGTCCGGCATTACTGGTCGGTACGCCATGGGTTGACGGGGGCAAGCTCTACAACGCCGTGGCGCTGCTCGACGGCGGCGCGATTGCAGCCTTGCGCTACAAAGTGGACCTGCCGAATTACGGCGTGTTCGACGAAAAGCGCGTGTTCGCCGCGGGTCCCATGCCCGGTCCGATCAGCTTCCGCGGTGTGCGCCTGGGTCTTCCGATCTGCGAGGACATCTGGGGCGAGGAGATCGTCGAATGTCTGGCCGAGACCGGCGCCGAATTGCTGGTGGTGCCGAACGGTTCGCCCTATTGGCGCCAGAAGGGCGACGTGCGCCTGAACATCGCGGTGGCGCGCGTGACGGAGCAGGGCCTGCCGACGGTCTATGTCAACCAGGTCGGCGCGCAGGATGAACTCGTATTCGACGGCGTCTCGTTCGGCCTGCATGCCGATTGCTCGCTGGCATTCCAGTTGGGGGCATTTCAGGAAACGATCGTCACCACGCACTGGCAGCGGCGCGGCGCGACCTGGCGTTGCGAGAATGGGCCGATGGTCGCCGCCGAAGAATCCGATCGTGCCGATTACGCGGCCTGCGTGTTGGGCTTGCGCGATTACGTCAACAAGAATGGCTTTCCCGGCGTGGTGATCGGCCTGTCCGGCGGCATTGATTCTGCGTTGTGCGCGGCCATGGCGGTCGATGCGATCGGACCTGATCGCGTGCGCTGTCTGATGATGCCCTACAAATTCACCGCGCAAGAGTCGCTCGACGACGCGGCGGCCTGCGCCAAGGCGCTGCGCCTGCGCTACCAGACGTTGCCGATTGCGCCGGCGGTCGAAGGCCTCGAAGCGGCGCTTTCGCCGGCATTCACCGGTCTTGCGCGCGATGTCACCGAGGAGAACCTGCAAGCGCGTGCACGCGGCACAATCCTGATGGCGATCTCCAACAAGTTCAACATCATGGTGGTGACGACGGGCAACAAGTCGGAAATGTCGGTCGGCTACGCGACGCTTTACGGCGACATGAACGGCGGCTTCAACCCGATCAAGGACCTCTACAAGACCGAGGTGTTCCGGCTGGCGCGGCTGCGCAATCTTTGGAGGCCGTCGGACGCGATGGGTCCGGATGGGCCGGTGATCCCGGAGAATATCATCATTCGGCCGCCGACCGCGGAGTTGCGCGAAAACCAGAAGGACGAAGACTCGCTGCCGCCTTATTCGATGCTTGACCCGATTTTGGAGAGGCTGGTGGAGCGCGAGGAGCCCGTTTCGACGATTCTCGCCGCCGGTTTCGACCGCGACATTGTCTTGCGGATCGACCGCATGCTCAACATTGCCGAATACAAGCGCCGGCAGGCGGCGCCCGGCGTGAAGGTGACGCTGAAGAATTTCGGCCGCGACCGCCGCTATCCGATCACCAACCGCTTTCGCGATTCCGGCACGCCGCTGCCGGCGCCCGATAGCTCACTCGTCACCGGTCAGCCGGCGAAAAGCGAAGCGTTCGATTTCTGATCAGCCGATCAGTGGACCGGCAGGAAGGTTGGGCCGACCGTGCGCACCTTGCGTTTGGCCGGGTCGGGCTCGCCTGGCGCATCGACCATCGCCTCCGGCCGCTCTGCAGCTTTGGTGGTCGTCGTCGTCGCGCGCGTATCGGGCCGGATCGGCTTGCCATCGGCGCCGATGCGCGGCTGCGACAATTGCTTGGCATTTTTGTCGGTCACGACCACGTCGCCCGGCGCGAGCGTGTCATCGGCCCCGGTGGCCTTAAGCGCCTCCGCCCAGCTTTCGCCGGGCCGCCGGCAACTGCACGTAGGACTGAGCGCCTTGCGATATTGAAATGCGGTCGGCAGTTCGGTGTAGAGCCGACCGTTGAGCGAGACTGCCTGCGACACGTCCTCACCGGGATTGTGATAGGTGTAGAGCGACACCTCCGCCGCCGGGCACATGTGCTGGCAGGCTTGTTCGTCGTCGCGGAAATGGTCCGCCGTGGTCGAATAGGCGATCGGGAAATAATAGCCGTCGCAGGTCCGCACGCAGATCGTGCGAAAGGTGTCGCCCATCGGTCCCGACGATGATGGCGCGAACGTTCCGCCGCCGCCGAACAGGCGATCGAAGAAGCCGCGCTGCTGGCCTGCGAGCGCCGCCGAGCGATATTGCGAACCGCAGCCATTGTCGCCAAGCGCGATCAGCAGCGATTGACGTTGCGCGGCGCGTTCGGTGGTGCCGCCCTGAAGCTGTTCAAGGGAATTCTGCATATGCTCGAGGTTGTTGCGTTGCAGATCGATCTGCCGCCTGAGCCCGCCGCATGCCGGCGGCGCATTGGTGAAGATCGAGAAGAAACCGGAGCTTTCGCAGCCCATGCGGCGCGACTGCGCCACCAGCCGGTCGACCTCGAATTGCTGGCGTTTGACCCCGTCCTCGGCCTTGCGAATCTGATCGGCGCGCACTGGATCGTTATTGCCGCGGTCGAGCGAGGTGAGTTGGCCTTCCAGGTGCTGGCAGGCCGGGTTGGGCGCCTGAGTCTGCGCGAGGGCAACGGCGCTGAACGCGAGCGCGGATGCGACAGCGGCGGCGAGCGTGATCGTGCGTCCCATCATGAGCGGCAGTTTACCGTTAAAATGACCACAGGGCGAGCCTCGTCCCGGAGTGCGAAGCCCCGACTCAAACCAGAAATGCGGCGCTAATGCGCCCGAATGGATTCGGCGCGCAGGTTCCAAACCACCCCGATCACGATGATCAGCGCGCCGAGCAGTACGAAAATGTCAAGCGGCTCGCTGTAAAGCGCCCAGCCGACCACGGCGATGAGCGGGATGCGCATGAAATCGAGCGGCACGACCAATGTGGCGTCGCCCGCGCGGAACGCATTGCTCAGGCAGTAATGGGAGGTGAGACCTGTGGCGCCGACGGCGATGGCCGGGAGAATATGGCGCGTACCGAGATGGACGAACGCGGTCAAATCGCTGCCGAGCAGCGACAGCGGAAACTGGATCACCGCCATCCAGAACACGATGCCGAACGTGGTCTCGGTCATGGTCAGTTTCTTGGTCGCGATCATCGTGATTGCATAGCCGAAGGCTGCGGTCAGCACGAGGAGCGCCGCCGGGTTGAAGCTCGCAATGCCCGGCCGCAGGATCACCAGCACGCCGATCAAGCCCAACACCACCACGCCGAGGCGGCTGGCCGTAATGCGCTCATGCAGGAACCAGACCGCGAGCAATACGGTCCAGGCCGGCATGGTGAACTCCAGCGCGAACACCATGGCCAGCGGCAGCAGCGTCAGGCTGAGCGCCCACAAGAATTGCGATGCGTAGTGCACGCAATTGCGCAAAAGGTTGAGTCGCATCCGGCGCGGGCGCGTATGGACGCGCAGTTCGGGCCGCAGCGCCAGCAAAACCAGAAGAATAGACAAAGCGCCGCCGCTGCGGACGGCGAGTATTTCGAAGATGCTTAGATCCGCACGCGAGAGCTCGCGGATCGACACCGCCATGACCGAGAACGAAAGCAATGCGCCGACCATCCAGAGAACGACGCGGGCGAGCCGGTTGGTGTGCGTGCTTGCGGTAATGGAGGCGGGTGGGGCGGACATTTCCATCTAGCGGGCTGGCGCGGCGGCGTCACTCGGCATCCGGCTGACTTTCGGGCTTGGCCTTGTCGAAAGCCGCAAGTTTCAGGCAGGCGGCATCGGCCGCGACGATTTTCGGGAATCTGTCGAGCGGCACATTCAACCGGCGCGCGTTATAGACCTGCGGCACCAGGCAGGCGTCGGCGAGGCTCACGCGCGCGCCACAGGCATAGGGCGCCGGGGCGATCATCGCCTCGATCGCGGTAAAGCCCTCGATCACCCAGTGATGATACCAGGCGTCGATCTCCGCCTGCTCGTGCTTGAGCGTATTCTTGAGGTGGAGCAGCACGAGCAGGTTATTCAGCGGATGGATATCGCAGGCGACCATCTGCGCGATGGCGCGCACTCTGGCTCGCTCGACCGGGTCGGCCGGCAGCAGCGGCGGTTCGGGATGGATCTCATCAAGATATTCGATGATGGCCAGCGATTGGGTGAGAACGTCGCCATTGTCGAGTTCGAGCGCCGGCACGCGCATTTGTGGATTGACCGCGCGGTAGTCCGGCTTGCGATGCTGGCCGCCCTCCTTGCGCATGTGGATGGGCACGATCTCGCAAGGCATGCCCTTGAGATTGAGCGCAATGCGCACGCGGTAGGCGGCAGACGAGCGGAAAAACGAATAGAGCTTCACGGTAATCCCCCGGCTGGCGCCATCATGCGCGCGGCGGGGACCTTGGCCGAACTCGCAAGCCCGCGCAATGTGGTTGCAAGCGGTAAAGTCCGGCCGCTACTAGCGATTTGTGCTGGCGGGCCAGGACTTGAGTGCGTGAAGGCGGTGGGTCAGCGACAGGTCCGCGCAATGTACGTCGCGAATAACGAGGAAAAAACGTCCAGCCGGAAGCTTGATGAACAGGATTGTCATGTCGATCTCGTGGGCCTTCGGCCATAACGTTGCTGCGGCGGGGTAGTTCCCTGCCGTTGCCCCCGGATCGTCGGGAAAATAGATCGGTGAATGGGTACGAAATTATGGCTCGTACAGGCGGCCGCCCGAGCGCGACATGGGAGCGGCGCTACAAGCCGAGAAAAGCCTACGCCGCGATTAGCGCGTGCAGACGATGGCGATGACTTCGCATTTGGGGCCATTGCAGCCGCCGCCGCCGCCTGACGGAATGGCGCCGGTGATGTCGTCGCGGTCGACCTTGCGCGAGGACATGGCCTGCGCAAATTGATGCGACTGGCAATAGGCGGTGGCCGCGGCTTTGTCGGCGCCAGGTAGCGCGCCTTCGGTCGAGATGATGAACATGCGCCGTTCGGCTTGCGCGGAATTGATCGTGCAGAGGCACAGAATGGCGGCGAGACTGACCAGGAGTGTCCGCATGATATCGCCCACTTTCTCGGAAGGCGCCCGTCCGGCACCGTTACGGAGGATGCGAGCAAATTCGTTAAGGGCCGCTTAACCTTCCCGGAGCGCCCGCTTTATGGGGTTTTGCACCGTAGGCCGGGTCTTGACGGCCTGTGCTCAACTCATCATTGTCCCACCGATGTACGGCCTTGACCAAACCTGCGGCATTTGCCGCAAGATTATTAGCTAGCGCCCAACGCTGGCTGCGGCCGTCTTTTCTCGAATCGAGATACAAAGGGACGCCCGGCCAGCGGGAACGCCGGCTTTGGTGACCCATGGAATTGCGGCTCTACGATACGCTGACACGCAAGAAACGGGTGTTTACCCCACTCGATCCCGCACGCGTGCGCATGTATGTGTGCGGTCCGACGGTCTATGACTTCGCCCACATCGGCAACGCGCGGCCGGTCATCGTGTTCGACGTGCTGTTCCGGCTGTTGCGCCACATCTACGGTACGGATCACGTCACTTACGTTCGCAACATCACCGACGTGGACGACAAGATCAACGCACGCGCGGCCGAGCGCGGTATTACAATCCAGGAATTGACCAAGGCGACCTACGACGATTTCAAATCGGATGTCGCGGCGCTTGGATGCTTGCTGCCGACCGTCGAACCGCGCGCGACCGAGCACATCGAGGAGATGAAGCAGATCATCGAAAAGCTGGTGAAAGCCGGCTGCGCTTATGTAGCGGAAGACAATGTGCTGTTTCACGTCGCCTCGATGAAGGATTACGGCAGGCTGTCGAACAGATCCTTGGATGAAATGATTGCCGGCGCGCGCGTTGAAGTCGCGCCGTTCAAGAAAGATCCGATGGATTTTGTTTTATGGAAGCCGTCGAAGCCGGGCGAGCCGGGCTGGCCGTCGCCCGCCGGCATCACGGCGCCGGGACGGCCCGGCTGGCACATTGAATGTTCGGCGATGGCTTGGAAGCATCTGGGCGAGACTTTCGACATCCACGGCGGCGGCATCGATCTTGTGTTCCCGCACCACGAGAACGAAATCGCGCAGTCACGCTGCGCCTTTCATACCAGCGTGATGGCGAACTACTGGATGCACAACGGCTTCTTGCAGCTCGAAGGCGAGAAGATGGCGAAGAGCGCCGGAAATTTTGTGACGATTCATGAGTTGCTGGAGGATTGGCCGGGCGAAGTGGTGCGGCTGAACATGCTGCGCACGCATTATCGTCAGCCGATCGATTGGACTTTGAATGGCCTGGAAGAAAGCTCGAAGATATTGAACGGCTGGTACGACATCATCGGCGATGAGACGAATTCCAGCGGGACACCCGATGTCGCGTTTGTTGGTGCGCTGTGCGACGATCTGAATACGCCGAACGCGCTAACCCAGATTCATCGCATCGCCGGCGAAATCCGCGATCCAGCATCGTGCGCGGCCCAAATCGAGTTGAAGCGCACGCTCAGGGCATCCGGCATGCTCGTCGGTCTCATGGCGCAATCGCGACGCAAGTTCATGCAGGCTTATCCGCGCCGCACAATCGTCGACGAGACCAAGGTGGTGTCGCTTGTAGAGGAGCGCAAACAGGCCCGCGCGGCGAAGAACTTCGCAGAATCCGATCGCATCCGCGATGAGCTTGCCGCCATGGGCGTCGTGGTCAAGGACAGCAAGGACGGCACCACGTGGGAGATTGCGCGATGAATCGCGCCCCGGAGATCGCGCGATGAGCGCCATGGCTCATCCGAAGCTCGCCTTGCGGCCGATGCTTCCGGACGACGTGCCGTTGCTGCGCGAAATCTTCCGCGATGCAATCGAGGAATTGACCGCCGACGATTACACCGAGGCGCAGCAGGAAGCGTGGGCAGCGGTGGCCGACGACGAAGCAGCCTTCGGCAAGAATCTCGCTGGCCAATTGACGCTTGTGGCAACGCTCGAAGGCTCGCAGGTGGGCTTCGCGTCGCTCGCCGGCAAAGACACGATCGACATGCTCTATGTGCATCCGGCGGCGGCAGGGCAAGGCGTCGCGGCGATGCTGGCCGACGCTCTGGAAAAACTGGCGGGCGCGCGCGGCGCAGGCGCGGTGCGCGTCGATGCGAGCGACAGCGCGCGCGGCTTTTTCGAAAAGCGCGGCTACGTCGCACAGCAGCGCAATACCGTGTCGGTCGGCGACGAATGGCTCGCCAATACCACCTTGCAGAAACAGCTCGCCAAAGGAGGCGCTCCATGACAAAGCCCGACACACCGTTTCCGCGCCATTGGAAATATTACATCGCGCTCAAGTACATCGTCATCGCGGTCGCGTTGCTGCTGGCGCTCTATGTACTGACGCGCGCGGTGTGAGGTTTCTCATGATGTGTACGAAATTTAGCGGGAGCCGGCGATGAAGCGGCACCACATCATCATCGCAGCCATCGCGATCGTCATCGCCATTGCCTTGGCGTCAAACTATTACCTTTGGTGAACGTGATGGCGCGTGAACGTCTCTATCTGTTCGACACCACGCTGCGCGACGGCGCGCAGACCAATGGCGTCGACTTCACGCTCGCCGACAAGCTGGCGATCGCGACGATGCTTGACGAACTCGGTATCGACTATGTCGAGGGCGGCTATCCTGGCGCCAATCCGACCGATACCGAGCTGTTCGGTGAGGACCGCAAGCTCGATACGACGTTCACTGCGTTTGGCATGACGCGGCGGCCCGGCCGCTCGGCGTCGAACGACCCGGGCCTCGCGGCGCTGCTCGATGCCAAAGCCGACGCGATCTGTTTCGTCGCCAAGGCCTGGGACTATCACGTCCGCGTCGCGCTGGAGACAACGGAGGAGGAGAATCTCGCCTCCATCCGCGATAGTGTGCGGGCTGCCAAACAAAAAAATAAGGAAGTGCTGCTCGACTGCGAACATTTCTTCGATGGCTATAAAGCCAATCCGCAATACGCGCTCGCCTGTGCCAAGACAGCCTATGACGAGGGCGCGCGCTGGGTCGTCCTGTGCGACACCAATGGCGGCACGCTGCCGCATGAGGTCGAAGAAATCGTCGGCGCGGTCTGCAGGATGATTCCCGGCGGCCATGTCGGCATCCATGCCCACAACGACACCGAGCAGGCTGTGGCCAATTCGTTTGCCGCCGTGCGCGCCGGCGCGCGCCAGGTGCAGGGTACGCTCAACGGCCTTGGCGAGCGCTGCGGCAATGCCAACCTCGTATCGATCATCCCGACGTTGAAACTCAAGCCGGAATTCGCGAAAGCGTTCGATATCGGCGTTTCGGACGCCGCCATGACCAGGCTCGCTCAGGTGTCGCACGCGCTCGACGAGCGGCTCAACCGTGGCTCCAATCGGCACGCGCCCTATGTCGGCGAAAGTGCCTTCGCCACCAAGGCCGGCATCCATGCCTCGGCCATCGCGAAAGACCCGGCGACCTATGAACACGTCGCGCCGGGCTCAATCGGCAACAGGCGCAAGGTGCTGGTGTCGGAGCAGGCCGGAAAATCCAACGTGCTGGCCGAGCTTGAGCGCATCGGCGTCAAGGCCGACAAGGACGATCCGCGCATCGCCCGCCTGCTGGAAATCGTCAAGGAGCGCGAGGCCATCGGCTATGCCTACGAGGTGGCGGATGCCTCGTTCGATCTGCTGGCGCGCCGCACGCTCGGAACGGTACCCAACTATTTCGACGTCACGCAATTCGACATCAATGTCGAGCAGCGCAACAATGCCAAGGGCGAGAAGGTTACCGTCACCATGGCCGTGGTCAAGGTGAAGGTCGGCGACGACAACATGATTTCGGCGGCGGAAGGCAACGGCCCGGTGAATGCGCTCGACCTCGCGCTGCGCAAGGACCTTGGCAAATACCAGAAATTCATCGACGGCCTGACGTTGACCGACTATCGCGTGCGTATTCTCAATGGCGGCACCGAGGCGGTGACGCGCGTGCTGATCGAAAGCCTCGATGAGACCGGCGAACGCTGGACCACCATCGGTGTGTCGCCCAATATCATTGACGCGTCGTTCCAGGCCTTGATGGATTCGATTATCTACAAGCTCGTGAAGTCCGGCGCGCCGGCGTGAGACGGTTCAAATGATCGACCACGTCTCCATCGCGGTGCGCGATCTCAAGGCGGCGGCGCTTTTCTACGAAGCCGTTCTCGGCACGCTGGGCATGACGCCGCTCGAAAACCGTCCGGCGACTATCGGTTTCGGCAAGAGCTACCCGGATTTCTGGATCAATCTGCGCGACAAGATGCAATGCGCGCCTTCAGATGGCGGCGCGCATGTCTGCTTTCGTGCGCGCACGACGGAGATCGTCGACAAATTCCACACAGCCGCACTTGCCGCGGGCGGCGCCGATGACGGAAAACCGGGACTACGCCCGCAGCACGGCGACGGTTATTATGCCGCCTTCATCCGCGATCCCGACGGCAATCGCATCGAGGCTGTGACGTTTATCCAGAATTAACTAAAGCCGCTCGGCCTCGATCGTCGTCATTTTCTTGGCGCTCTCAGGGACGGCGTCGGCCGCAGCTTGCAATTTCGGCAGGATGTCCTCGACCGTGTCGGCGACCAAAAGATCGATGGCGAGGTCGCCGCGGATGAATTCCAGCTTGGTCATGTGGTTGAGCAAATAGCAAAGCGGATCCCAGAACCCCTTGATGTTAGCGACCATCACCGGCTTGCGGTGGCGGCCAAGCTGCACCCAGGTGAGTTGCTCGACCAGTTCCTCCAGCGTCCCAACGCCGCCGGGTAGCGCGACAAATGCGTCCGCCAGTTCGAACATCCGGCGTTTACGCTCGTGCATGTCGCGCGTGACGACCAGCCCTTGCGTGTTGTCCAGCGCGTGTTCTCGCGCCATCAGGAATTCGGGGATAATGCCGGTGGTCTCGCCGCCGTTTTCCGTGACGGCGCGCGCCAGTTCGCCCATGATGCCGACGGCGCCGCCGCCATAGACGAGGCCGATACTATTTTTGGCGAGGATTTTGCCGAAGGCGCGCGCGGCGTCCACGAAGGCCGGGTCGGTGCCCGGTCCGGAGCCGCAGTAGACGCAGATTTTTGTGATTTTGCTCATTTTGGCGGGTTTGTTCATGCTCCTGCATGTGCATGCGGCTTGCGGCAGCGTCAAGGTACGGGACGAAATTCGCCGTGAATCCGGCGATTTACGGCGGGACGAAGGGTGATTACGCGCAAGAATCCGCCTATATGAAGCCCTGAATGAGCGACCACTCCCACCACCACAACGCCGAAGCCGACCCGCGCGTCTCCGCCAGCCGCGGCGCGCTGCTCACGACCGTCGTTCATTTGTGGCCCTATATCTGGCCGACGGACCGCGCCGACCTCAAACTGCGCGTGCTCGGCGCAATGGCGCTGCTGCTCGCCGCCAAGCTCACCACCATCACGGTGCCCTTCACGTTCAAATGGGCGACCGACGCGCTGGTGGGCCAAGGCAGCGCGCCGGTTGCCGCCAACGACTGGCTCGTGTGGGTGGTGGCCGCTCCCGTCGCCCTGACCATTGCCTATGGCGGCATGCGCATCGTAATGGCTGCGCTGACGCAACTGCGCGACGGCGTGTTCGCCAAGGTCGCCATGTATGCGGTGCGGCGGCTGGCCTATCGCACCTTCGTGCATATGCACGATTTGTCGCTACGCTTTCATCTGGAGCGCAAGACCGGCGGCCTCACGCGCGTGCTGGAGCGCGGGCGCAACGCCATCGAGACCATCGTGCGCATGGTCATTTTGCAGCTCGCGCCGACCATCATCGAACTTTGTTTGATCGTCGGCGTGCTGATGTGGAAGTTCGACTGGCGCTATGTGCTGGCGATCCTGATCACGGTCACGCTCTATATGACTTACACTTATTACGCCACCGAATGGCGCATCGGCATTCGCCGCAAGATGAACGACAGTGACACCGACGCCAACATCAAGGCGATCGACTCGCTGCTCAATTACGAGACAGTGAAATATTTCAGTGCAGAACAGCGCGAGGCGCAGCGCTATGACAAGTCGATGGCGCGCTACGAGGATGCGAGCGTCAAGGCTTATACCTCGCTGGCCGTGCTCAACGCAGGACAGGCGCTGTTCTTCACGCTCGGGCTCGCGGCGGCCATGGTGATGTGCGCCTACGAAATCCGCGCCGGCACGAAGACGGTCGGCGACTTCGTACTGATCAACGCCATGATGATCCAGCTCTATCAGCCGCTCAATTTCATGGGCATGGTCTATCGCGAGATCAAGCAGGCGGTGACCGATATCGAACTCATGTTCTCGATTCTGGCGCGCGAGCCGGAAATCAAGGATGCGGTCGGCGCGCGCCCGCTTGATGTGGTCAGCGGCACGATCCGGTTTGAGAACGTCAGCTTTGCCTACGATCCGGAGCGGCGCATCCTCAAGGGCATCAGCTTTGACGTGCCGGCCGGCAAGACGGTGGCGGTGGTCGGGCCGTCGGGTGCAGGCAAGTCGACGATTTCGCGGCTACTGTTTCGTTTCTACGATTTGTCCGGCGGACGCATCTTGATCGACGACCAGGACATCGCCAAGGTCACGCAGGATTCCTTGCGTAAGACGATCGGTATGGTGCCGCAGGATACCGTGCTTTTCAACGACACCATCCGTTATAATATTCGCTATGGCCGCTGGCAGGCGAGCGACGCCGAGGTCGAGGAGGCGGCGAGACTGGCGCAGATCGACGCCTTCATCCGCATTTCGCCCAAGGGTTACGAGACTGAGGTTGGCGAGCGCGGCCTGAAATTGTCGGGCGGCGAGAAGCAGCGTGTCGCCATCGCCCGCACCATCCTGAAAGCTCCGCCGATCCTGGTACTGGACGAGGCGACGTCGGCGCTCGACAGCCACACCGAGAAGGAAATCCAGGACGCGCTCGAGCGGGTCTCGCAAGGACGCACTACGCTCGTCATCGCGCACCGGCTCTCGACCATTGTGGGCGCCGACGAGATCATCGTGCTCGACCAGGGAGAGATCGTCGAGCGCGGCACGCATTATGCGCTGCTCTCGCAGGACGGGCTTTATGCCAGTATGTGGAATCGTCAGCGCGAGGCCGAAGAGGCGCGCGAGAAGCTCGCCCGTAGCGGCGAGGAGCCGCTTGCGCCCAACCGCAACCCGCCGCCTGTGGACGACGACCTGATTAATGGAGCCGTGCCCACACCACGAGAAGCGCCGGCCGACGCGGCGGAGTAGACTAGCGCATGTCCATTTACGATTCGCTCCGTGCCCAGGTCGTGCCGCTCACGCCGGAGGGCTATCCCTTCATCGGCGCCTTTGCGCTGGTGAGCCTATTTCTGTTCTGGCTGTGGCCGCCGCTCGGCTGGCTCGGCACGCTGGCGACGCTGTGGTGCGCCTATTTTTTCCGCGATCCGCCGCGCGTGACGCCGGTGCGCGAGGGGCTGGTGGTGTCGCCCGCCGATGGCCGCATCAGCCAGATCACCACGGCACCGCCACCGCACGAACTCGGGCTCGGCGACAAGCCCATGCTGCGCGTTTCGATTTTCATGAGCGTGTTCGACTGCCACATCAACCGCAGTCCGGTCGCCGGTAGCGTCGAGAAAATCGTCTACCAGCCTGGCAAGTTCTTCAACGCCGACCTCGACAAAGCCAGCCTCGACAACGAGCGCAATTCGCTGGTCATCGCGACCGCAGGCAGCCGCGTCGCCGTTGTGCAGATCGCCGGTCTCGTCGCCCGCCGCATTGTCTGCTTCGTGCGCGAGGGCCAGCCGGTCGGCGCCGGCGAGCGTTTTGGCATGATCCGCTTCGGCTCGCGTCTCGACGTCTATCTGCCCGATGGCGTGGCGCCGCTGGTTGCGGTCGGGCAGACGGCGATTGCCGGCGAGACCGTGCTCGCCGACTTGCGTTCAAGCGACGGCGCCCGCGCCTTCCGGGCCGGCTAGATCGTTAACGAGCCTGCCGAATTTCGTGCGCCGCGGCGTGGCGCGGGCGCGCGCAAGGGCTTATATTGTTCGCCATGGTGTTTCCGCCCTTCGATCCGACGCCGCCGACGTCCCGGCACCGCCGCCGCTTCCGGGCGATCCCGGTCCGCGTGCTGCTGCCCAATCTGATCACGCTGCTGGCGCTGTGCGCCGGGCTGACCGCCATGCGCATGGCGGTCGAGGGCAATATGCAGCTTGCGCTCGCGGCCATCGTGTTCGCGGCGCTGCTCGACGGTATCGACGGCCGCATCGCGCGCATGCTCAAGGGCACCTCGCGCTTCGGCGCCGAACTCGACAGCCTGGCCGACTTCGTCAATTTCGGCGTGGCGCCGGCGCTGATCCTTTATTTCTGGGGCCTGCAAGAACTCAAGTCGGCCGGCTGGATCGCGGCGCTGGTGTTCGCGATCTGCGCCGCGCTGCGGCTTGCGCGCTTCAACGTCATGATCGACGAGCCCAACCAGCCGATCTGGTCGGGCAATTTCTTCACCGGCATCCCGGCGCCGGCCGGCGCCATCACCGTGCTGCTGCCGATCTATCTCAACTTGCTCGGCGCGCCGACCGGGCTGGTGGTGGTGTGGCTGACCTTCCTCTACACGCTGGCGATCGCGCTGCTGATGGTGTCGCGGCTGCCAGTGTTCTCCGGCAAGCGCGTCGGCAAACGCGTGCCGCCGGAAATGGTGCTGCCGGTTTTTGTTGTTGTCGTGTTGTTCTTCGCGCTGCTGATTAGTTATCCGTGGCAGGTGCTGAGCATCGGCACGCTTGCCTATCTCGCCTGCCTGCCGCTCGGCTGGCTGTCTTACCGCAATTACCAGCGCAAGGATGCGCAGACAGCGGCTGCGGCAATGGGCGCACAAGCCGGCGAAGCGCCGCTCGGACAACACGCGCCTGGCCCGCCCGGCACCGCCGGCGAGGACGACCGCCCGACCCGCCTGAATTGATGCGCGCAACGCGCGTCCTCAAGCCTGCCGAACGCGGCGGCCGCACGGTCGCCGACACCGTCCTTCTCGATTACGCCCAACGCAGCGCGGGTGCCGTGACCGCGACCGGCCTCAAAGGCGGCAATTACGAGATTGCGCTTGCACAACCGACGCGGCTGCGCACCGACGATGCGCTGCTGCTCGAGGACGACTCGCTGCTCGAAGTGGTGGCGGCGCCTGAGCCGCTGATCGAGGCGCGCGCAGCCGCTGTCGCAGATTTGGCGCGGCTCGCCTGGCATCTTGGCGACCGCCACATCCCGGTGCAGATGCTGCCAAACCGTATCCGCGCGCGGCGCGAGCCCGCCGTCGAAAATCTGCTCGCGGCGCTCGGCGCCAAGGTGACAATGATCGAAGCGCCGTTCGAGCCGGAAGGCGGCGCCTACGAGTCACAGGTGCACGATCTTGCGCATGATCTTGCGCACGATCATGACCACGATCACGCGCATGGCCATGACCACGGCCATCATCACCACGATCACTGATTGCGGTAGCCTTGCGTGCCGAACGGGTAGCCGGGCATCAGGTCGTAAGGATGCTTCCAGCCGGGCAGCGCCTGCATACGCTTAAGCCAGGCGCCGATCGCCGGGTAGTCCTTGGCGATGTCGAAGCCGAATTCTTCGGCGGGATAGTGGAGATAACCGGTCATCGAAATATCGGCGATGGTCGGCTTATCGCTCACCAGATACTGCCGGCCGGTGAGCCGTTTATTGACGATGGCGAGATTGCCGTCGATGCGGGCTTTGAGAAACGCCATCACCGCCGGGTCGCCGGGCTTCGGCGCGAAATTTTTCAGGAAGCGATACGGCCCGAGGAAGCCATTGACCTTCTGATTGTCGAAGATGATCCAGCGCAGCGATTCTAGTTCTTCGTCCTCGCCTTGCGGCTTGAACTTGCCGCTATGGTTCGAAAGATAGGTCAGGATCACGCCCGACTGGCTGAGCTTTTTCTTGCCGTGCACCAGCGCCGGCGCTTCGCCCATCTCGTTGACGGTTTCGCGAAATTCAGGCGTCCGCTGCGGGGCCGTGCCGAAAAAATCGTACCAGACCGGCTCCCAGTCGGCGCCGATCAGATTGAGCATCAGCGCGGCGCGGTAGGCATTGCCGGACTGGGCGAAGCAGTAAAGCTGATATTCGGACATGAATTTCCCTGTTCAACGCGACAACATGACCGGCATGCCGGCGGCGGATTTTCCCGCGAAGCGGCCGTCGCCCAAGGCGAGTTGCGCCAGCGGCTGACTGTTCTGGTCGGCGATGGTGAGCGTGAGCGTATCCTGCGTGAAGGTCCAGCGCTTGCTGGTGAAGAAACTGCCGGGGCAGCCGCCCTCCGGATTGATGGTCCCTTGCGACTGGCCGGGCACGCCCTGAAATTCCATGGCGCAGGCCGGCGCGTTGGGGGCCGACAACATCCAGCGGCCGCTCATGTCGTTCTGCGGCTGCGGCGCCGGCGGCGTTGGGCCTTCATTGGCGCAAGCCCCAAGCATCAAAGCGATGACAGCCGCCCCGACGATACGCCGCCGATCCATATCAATTTTTCTTTCGCATGATCTGGTCCGAAAACCGGTACCCACTTTTCGGAATCATGCGCGGCTCACTTCATCGTCGGGATCACGAACTCGGCGCCCTTCTTAATGCCGGACGGCCAGCGTGAGGTCACGGTCTTGGTCTTGGTGTAGAAGCGGATCGAGTCCGGTCCGTGCTGGTTGAGGTCGCCGAAGCCGGACCGTTTCCAGCCGCCGAAGGTGTAGTAGGAGAGCGGCACGGGGATAGCGAAATTCACGCCGACCATGCCGACCTCGACGCGTTGCGCGAAATCGCGCGCAGCGTCGCCGTCGCGGGTGAAGATAGCGACGCCGTTGCCGTATTCGTGCTCGGACGGCAGCCGCACCGCTTCCTCATAATCCTTGGCGCGCACCACCGACAGCACGGGGCCGAAAATCTCTTCCTTGTAGATTTTCATGTCCGGCGTCACCTCGTCGAACAGGCAGCCGCCGATGAAATTGCCGTTCTCATAGCCCTGCAGCTTGAAGCCGCGGCCGTCGACCACGAGCTTGGCGCCTTCCTTGACGCCGGCATCGATATAGCCGCGCACCTTGTCGAGCAGCGCCCGCGTCACCATCGGGCCGTAGTCGGCCTTGTCGTCGGTCGAGGGGCCGATCTTGAGGCTTTCCACGCGCGGGATCAGTTTCTCCATGAGAATGTCGGCGGTCTTCTTGCCGACCGGCACCGCGACCGACACCGCCATGCAGCGCTCGCCGGCCGAGCCGTAACCGGCGCCGATCAGCGCATCGACCGCCTGATCCATGTCGGCGTCCGGCATCACGATCATGTGGTTCTTGGCGCCGCCGAAGCATTGGATGCGCTTGCCGTTGGCGCAGCCGGTCGAATAGATGTATTCCGCGATCGCCGAAGAGCCGACGAAGCCGATCGCCTTCACGCGCGGATCGTGGAGCAAGCCATCGACGGCTTCCTTGTCGCCGTTGATGACGTTGAGGATGCCCGGCGGCAGACCGGCCTCCAGGAACAACTCGGCAATGCGCATCGGCACGGACGGGTCGCGCTCCGACGGCTTGAGGATGAAGGCATTGCCGCAGGCGATCGCCGGCGCGCATTTCCACAACGGGATCATGGCCGGAAAATTGAACGGCGTGATGCCGGCAACGACGCCGAGCGGCTGCCGCATCGAATAGAGGTCGATGCCGGGGCCGGCGTCTTCGGTGTATTCGCCCTTGAGCAGGTGCGGAATGCCGCAGGCGAACTCGGCCACCTCGACGCCGCGTTGGATGTCGCCGCGCGCGTCGCTGAAGACCTTGCCGTGCTCGGAGGACAACAGCCGGGCAAGGTTGTCCATATCCTTGGCGACCAGTTCGAGGAACTTGAACATCACGCGCGCGCGGCGCTGCGGATTGGTGGCCGCCCAGGCCGGCTGCGCGGCCGCGGCATTGGCGATGGCATGCTCGGTGTCGGCCTTGCTGGCGAGCGCGACCTTGGCCTGCACCTCGCCGGTGTTCGGATTGAACACGTCGCCGAACCGTCCGGAGGTCCCCTTGACGGTCTTGCCGCCGATGAAATGGCCGATCTCGCGCATTTAGTCGTTCCTCCGGTTTTTAAGGGGTCGTTAACTGGCGCCAAGCTCGCCCTTGTGCGCCCAAGCCCTTTTGCGACGATTTTTGCAGCTTTTGCTTGCCCGGTCACGCCTTTGCCGGGCGTTTTTCTTTCACCAAAGGTTAGGCTTTACCGCCCCTTAACGGGCCCCGTCTAGGGTCGGCGCTGCGCAAAGGCTTTGCGTCAGTCGGTACGCGTTGAGTGGGGTCAAGTTATGGATATCGCGACCAGTCTAGGTCTGCTGTGCGGCATGGCCGTCGTCGGTGCCGTGATCTTGATGGGCGGCGATCTGCACATGTTCGTCAGCGAACATGCGTTCATCGTCATCTTCGGCGGCTCATTCGCCGCCACGCTCATCCGCTTTCCATTCTCCTCGATCATGCACGGCCTGCCGCTGGGGGCGAAATTCGCCTTCTCGATGCGCCGCATGACCCAGCGCGAACTGGTCGACGAACTCGCCGGCCTCGCCGAAGTGGCCCGCAAGCAGGGTCCGGTCGGCCTCGAAAAAGTCGAGCTCGACGACCCGTTCCTCGCCAAGGGCATCCGCTTCGTCGCCGACGGCTACGACACCAGCTTCATTCGCGACAATCTCGAGCGCGACCGCGACAACTTCCTCACCCACCTCGACGAAGGCCAGAAAATCTACCGCGCGGTCGGCGATTGCGCGCCGGCCTTCGGCATGATCGGCACCCTCATCGGCATGGTGCAGATGTTCGCCAACATGACCGATCCGTCCAAGCTCGGCCCGTTCATGGCGGGCGCGCTGTTGGCGACATTCTATGGCGCGGCGCTGGCCAATCTGTTCTGCCTGCCGATCGCCGACAAGCTGCATCTCAAGCTGGTGGATGAAGAGATCAACCGCACGCTGATGATCGACGGCATCCTGATGATCCGCGAGGCCAAAAGCCCCGCTTTGGTGCGCGAGATGCTGCTGGCCTACTTGCCGGAAAAACACCGTCACGTTGAGGAAGCGGACGCTGAAGAGGTGAAGGCGGCCGCTTAAAGGCGCCGCCTCCGGGAACCTAGACAATGGCCAGACGTAAGGAAGGAGCCCACGGCGGTCACGGCTGGTTCGTCACCTTCGCCGACCTGATGGGACTGCTGGTCAGCTTCTTCGTGATGCTGGTGGCATTTTCCACGCAAGATCAGCAGAAACTGCAAGTGGTCGCCGGTTCGATGCGCGAAGCCTTCGGCGTGCAGGATCGCGTGCGCTATTCCGGCATCATCGAGGTCCTCGGCCTGCCGACGCGGCCCAAGCTCAAGAACGCGGCGCAGATCGATCCGAAAGACGCCTCCGCGACGCCGGCGCCCGACGAGCACGACAAGGAGCGCTCCAACGGCGCCCGCTTCAAGCAGGATCGCGATTTCGCGCTGGCCGCTGCCTCGCTGCGGCAAGCATTGCAGGAGATGCCGGAAATCACCGAGGCCTCCAAGCACATCATGGTCGAGGAGACCAAGGACGGTCTCAACATCGAAATCGTCGATCAGGACGGCCGTTCGATGTTCCCGGACGGCGAAAAGGAGCCCTTTGAGCGAACGCGCAAGCTGATCCAGAAGATGGCGCCGGCGTTCAAGGGCATGCCGTACCGGGTCTCCATTACCGGCCATACCTCATCGAGCAAAGTTCCCCCCAAGCCCGGCTATGGGGCCTGGGAACTTTCTGCTGACCGCGCCAATGCGGTGCGTCAGATCCTGGAAGCCGAGGGCCTGCCGTCCAGCCACGTTTTCATGGTGGCCGGCAAGTCGGACACCGATCCGCTGTTCCCGGATAATCCCTACATGTCGCCAAACCGCCGGGTGACCATCACCCTCATGCGCGAGGCGCCGCCGCTGCCGGCCGGTTTTAGGCCTTAAGCTCGAAAATCGGCCCTTTTTAGCCCGGTGGACTGCGCGTAAGCGCGGTATTGTCCAAGCTAGGGCGGTGTTATAAGCCCCGCCCTCACGTCCCCACGGCGGACCGACAGCCTCGATGACCGATGACGTAAAAGTAGCGGCGCCGTCCGCCGGGGCCCATCACGGCCACCTCGCAGGGCCCAGCTTCCTGGCCTTATCGCTGGGAAGCGTGGGCGTCGTCTACGGCGACATCGGAACCAGCCCGCTCTATGCCTTCCGCGAGGCGGCTATTGCTGCCAGCGATGGTCATCCGGTGACGCGCGCGGTCGTGCTGGGGGTCTTGTCGCTGATCGTGTGGGCGCTGATCGTCACTGTCACCGCCAAATACGTGCTGATCCTGCTGCGCGCCGACAATAACGGGGAGGGCGGCACGCTGTCGCTTACGGCGCTTGCCACGCGCGCGCTCGGGCGTCGCACCGCCTTCGTGTTCATTGTTGGTGTCATCGGCGCCTCCATGTTCCTCGGCGACAGCGTGATTACGCCGGCCATTTCAGTGCTGTCGGCGGTCGAGGGATTGAAGCTGGCGACGCCCGCCTTCAGCGACTACGTGGCCCCGATCACGGTCGCCATTCTGATCGCGCTGTTCGCCGCGCAACGCGGCGGCACCGCCAGGGTGGCGGCCCTGTTCGGTCCGGTGATGGTGGTGTGGTTCGTCTCGATCGCCATCGCCGGCGGATTGCACATCCGTGACGACCCTCACGTGCTCACCGCCATCAATCCGCTCTACGGTATCGAGTTTCTGCTCGATCACGGCGGTATCGGCATGGTGACGCTCGGCGCGGTGTTCCTGGTGGTCACCGGCGGCGAGGCGCTTTATGCCGATCTCGGCCATTTTGGGCGTAAGCCGATCCAGACCGCCTGGCTGTGCCTCGTACTGCCGGCCCTGCTGATCAATTATTTCGGCCAAGGCGCCAAGGTGCTGGCCGATCCGGCCGCGATCGAAAATCCGTTCTACCGGCTGGTGCCAGATACTTTGTTGATGCCGATGATCGTGCTGGCGACGGCCGCCACAGTGATTGCGAGCCAGGCTGTGATCACGGGCGCCTATTCACTGGTGCATCAGGCAATCCGGCTCGGCCTGTTGCCGCGACTCGCCATCCTGCACACCTCCGCCTCGCATGTCGGACAGATTTACATTCCGCGCGTGACGTTGGCCCTGCTGATCGGCGTGCTGCTGCTGGTCGGATTGTTCCGCACCTCGAGCGCGCTCGCGTCGGCCTATGGCATCGCGGTGGCGACGACCATGGTGGTGGATGGGCTGCTGGCCTTCATCGTCATATGGAAACTATGGCAGTGGCGCTTGTGGCAGGCCGCGCTGTTGATGTTGCCGTTCGTTATCGTCGACGTGACGTTCTTCTCGGCCAATTTTCTCAAGCTGTTCGAGGGCGCCTGGGCGCCGCTGCTGTTCGGCGCGACCATGGTGCTGCTGATCCTAACCTGGCGGCGGGGCACCGGCATTCTCGCCAGCAAGACCCGGCGCACGGAAGTGCCGCTCGACACGCTGTTCCGCAGTCTCGAGAGGAAGCCGCCGCACTTCGTGCCTGGCACGGCCGTGTTCCTAACCAGCGATCCCGAATTCGCCCCCACCGCGCTGCTGCACAATCTCAAGCACAACAAGGTGCTGCACGAGAACAACGTCATCCTCACCATCGTCACCGCCGACACCCCGCGCGTGCCGGAGGACGACCGCGTCAAGATCACGCCGCTGTCGCCGCATTTCTCGCGGGTAGCGCTGAAGTTCGGCTACATGGAGCAACCCAACGTGCCGAAGGCGCTGGCGATCGCGCGCAAGCACGGCTGGCAGTTCGACATCATGTCGACGTCGTTCTTTCTGTCACGTCGCGCGCTCAAGCCGTCGGCAAAGTCGGGCATGCCGGCCTGGCAGGACCACCTGTTCATCGGTCTGGCGCGCTCGGCGAGCGACGCCACCGACTTCTTCCAAATCCCGACTGGGCGGGTGGTCGAGGTCGGCACGCAGGTGACGGTTTAGACGCGGCCGCCCTCAGCCTTGACGGCTAGATCATTGATTTATCTTATCTAATTGTACTGACTTGTCTGCGCGTCCTGCATGGCTCGATGTTCGGCATTGCGGAAATTGCGCTGCTGAGGGGCGGGAACCGGCGTTATATCCGCGTCCTATTTCGCAACGCAGCAATTTCAGGCAACCCTCAATGACCCCCAGTGCTATCGCGGAGCCCGCGCCCCACGGCGCCGGCGAGGTTTCGACTTCGCCCAGTTTCTGGGCGCTCACCATCGGCAGCATCGGCGTCGTCTACGGCGATATCGGCACCAGCCCGCTCTACGCGTTACGTGAATCGGTGCTGGCGGCGGTCGGTCCCAATGCGCCGGCGAGCGAGCCGGTCGTGTTCGGCATCTTGTCGTTGATCATCTGGGCGCTGCTGCTGGTGGTCACCGCCAAATACGTGCTGATCCTGCTGCGCGCCGACAATAACGGGGAGGGCGGCACGCTGGCGCTGATGGCGCTCGCATCGCGCGCGCTGGCCGGCCGCGCCGGCACCGTGGTGCTGCTCGGTATCATCAGCGGCGCGCTGTTCTACGGCGACGCCATCATCACGCCGGCGCTGTCGGTGCTCTCGGCCGTCGAAGGCTTGAAGGTCGCAACGCCTGCCTTCGATGAGTTCGTAGTGCCGATCACGGTGCTGATCCTGATCATCCTGTTTGCCGTGCAGTCGCGCGGCACCGCCAAGATGGCCGCCTTCTTCGGGCCGGTGACGCTGATTTGGTTTGCCGCCATTGCCGCCGCCGGCTTGTGGCATATCGCGCAGAATCCGACCGTCCTGTTCGCTTTCAATCCATGGTACGGCGTCAGCTTCCTCATCCATCACGGCATCGTCGCGCTGTTTACCCTCGGCGCCGTCTTCCTGGTGGTGACCGGCGCGGAAGCGCTCTATGCCGACCTCGGTCATTTCGGCCGCGGGCCGATCCGCTTTGCCTGGCTCACGGTGGTGCTGCCTGCGCTCCTCATCAATTATCTCGGGCAAGGCGCGCTGGTGCTGGCCGATCCGAAATCGATCGAGAATCCGTTCTTCCTGCTGTTCCCGCACTGGGCGCTGTTGCCGATGGTGGTGCTGGAGACGGCTGCGACTGTCATCGCCAGCCAGGCCGTCATCACCGGCGCCTATTCGCTCACCCGCCAGGCGATCCAGCTCGGTCTGTTGCCGCGGCTGGAAATCGTTCACACCTCGGAAGCGCTGTTCGGTCAAATCTACATGCCGCGCGTCAACACGCTGCTGCTGATCGGTGTACTGCTGCTGGTGGCGTTGTTTCGCTCCTCCAGCGCGCTCGCCTCCGCCTACGGCATCGCCGTCACCGGCACCATGGTGGTCACCGCCATGATGGCCTTCGTGGTGATCTGGCGCGTCTGGCACTGGTCGAAATGGGCGGCTGCTGCGCTGATCGCGCCGTTCCTGTTCATCGATCTCACCTTCCTCACCGCGAATATGCTTAAGGTTATCGAAGGCGGCTGGGTGCCGCTTTTGCTCGGCGGCTGCATCATGACG
>DATATS010000009.1:0-26687 GCA_036268675.1 Pseudolabrys sp. | reverse complement strand
TTCAAGCCGCATCATTTGACCTATATCAAGGGACTGGAGACGATCGGCTTCAACGCTTCGCTGCGCATCGTCGATCCGGTGCAATACCGCGCCCGCGTCGACGATTTCGACTTCGACATCACGGTCGAACGCCTGAGCTTTTCGGCGACGCCCGGCGATTCGCTGCGCAGTTATTTTTCCTCGCAGGCGGCGGCGACAAAAGGCTCGCAGAATCTTGCCGGCATCGCCGATCCGGCGGTGGATGCGCTGGTCGATGCGGCCATCGCGGCCAAAACCCGCGAGGACCTCACCACCGCTTGCCGCGCGCTCGACCGCGTCATCCGCGCCGGGCGCTACTGGATCCCGCACTGGTACAAAGCGTCACACTGGATCGCCTACTGGGACGTGTTCGGCTTTACGGCTGCGAAACCGCGCTATTTCCGGGGCATTCCGGAAACCTGGTGGTACGACAAGGACAAGGCCGCAAAGCTGGATCAAAAGGGCTAGCATGACGCCGAGAATGCTGGAAAACCGAACCGCATGAGCGCCTATATCGTCCGCCGTCTGCTGTTCATGATCCCGACTTTGTTCGGCATCATGCTGGTGGCTTTCGTCGTCGTGCAGTTTGCGCCCGGCGGCCCGGTCGAACAGGTGATCGCCAAGCTGACCGGCGCCGACACCGGCGCGACCTCGCGCATCTCGGGCTCGCCAAGCGGCGATTTCAGCAATCGCGGCATCGCGCAAGGCGGCGGGCAGGTGGACGCCGTCACGTCCAAATATCGCGGCGCGCAAGGGCTCGACCCCGCCTTCATCAAAAAGCTGGAGAAGCAGTTCGGTTTCGACAAGCCGGCCTATGAGCGCTTTTTCATCATGCTGTGGAATTACGCGCGCTTCGATTTCGGCAACAGCTATTTCCGCGACATCAGCGTCCTGCAATTGGTCAAGGAAAAATTGCCGGTGTCGATCTCGCTCGGCATCTGGATGACGCTGCTGACTTATCTGATCTCGATCCCGCTCGGCATCAAAAAGGCGGTCGATGACGGCTCGCAGTTCGACGTGTGGACTTCGAGCGTGGTCATCGTCGGTTACGCCATTCCGGGCTTCCTGTTTGCGATTCTCCTGATCATCCTGTTTGCCGGCGGCTCGTTCTACGAGTGGTTTCCGTTGCGCGGACTGATTTCGGAAAATTTCTGGTCGCTGCCCTGGTACGCCAAGATCGGGGATTATTTCTGGCACCTGACGCTGCCGATCGTTTCGATGGCGCTGTCGGCCTTCGCCACCATGACGCTGCTGACCAAGAACTCGTTCCTCGACGAGATCCGCAAGCAGTACGTGCTCACCGCCCGCGCCAAGGGCTGCACGCGCAACCAGGTTCTGTACGGCCATATCTTCCGCAACGCCATGTTGATCGTCATCGCCGGATTTCCCAGCGCGTTCGTGCACGCCTTTTTCACCGGCTCGCTGCTGATCGAAACCATCTTCTCGCTCGACGGCCTCGGTCTGCTCGGCTTCGAGAGCGTGCTCAACCGGGATTACCCGGTGGTGTTTGCGACGCTCTTTATATTCTCGCTGATCGGCGTGGTGGTGAACCTGGTCTCGGATTTGACTTACACGCTGGTCGATCCGCGCATCGACTTTGAAACGCGGGAGGTGTGAGCCTTGGACGTGCGCGCCGGCATCAAGTCGCCCGACACGACGGCCGTGGGCATCACCGGCATGGACGTGCCGCCGGAGCGCCGCCGCATCACGATTTCGCCGATCAACCGGCGGCGCTGGGAGAATTTCAAGGCCAACCGGCGCGGATACTGGTCGCTGTGGATTTTTCTCGCGCTGTTCGTGATATCGCTGTTCGCGGAATTCATCGCCAACGACAAGCCGATCTACATTCACGTCAACGGGCATTCGTATTTTCCGGCGCTGATGACCTATCCCGACACCGCCTTCGCCAAGACGCCCGATCCGGAATTGTTCGGCACGGCGGCCGACTATACCGACAACTATTTGATGGGTTTGATCAATAAGGAAGGCGGGGTCGTCATCTGGGCGCCGATCCGCTTTTCCTACAGCACGCAGGTGAAGAATCCGCCGTCGGCTGTTCCCTCCAAGCCGACCTGGATGCTCACCGAAAAAGATTGCGCGTACGCCGCCAAGAACAACTATGGCAAGTGCGGCGAGATCGCATCGAACTGGCTCGGGACCGACGACGTCAGCCGCGACGTCGCGGCGCGCCTGATCTACGGTTTTCGCATCTCGGTGCTCTTTGGCCTGTGCCTGACGATTGTTTCGTCTGTGGTCGGCGTCGCCGCCGGTGCCGTGCAGGGCTATTTCGGCGGCTGGGTGGATTTGCTGTTCCAGCGCTTCATCGAGATATGGACATCGATTCCCTCGCTCTATCTTCTGTTGATCATCTCGTCGGTGCTGGTGCCGGGATTTTTCGTGCTGCTCGGCATCCTGCTGTTGTTCTCCTGGGTATCGCTGGTCGGACTGGTGCGCGCGGAGTTCCTGCGCGGGCGTAATTTCGAATATATCCAGGCCGCGCGGGCGCTCGGCGTGTCGAACGCCGTCATCATTTTCCGCCATCTGTTGCCGAACGCCATGGTCGCGACCATGACCTTCCTGCCGTTCATCTTGTCGTCGTCGGTGATGACGCTGACCGCGCTCGACTTCCTCGGCTTCGGCCTGCCGCCCGGCTCGCCCTCGCTTGGCGAATTGCTCAGTCAAGGCAAGGCCAACGTGCAGGCGCCGTGGCTCGGCTTTTCCGGCTTCTTCTCGATCGCGATCATGCTCTCGCTGCTGATTTTTATCGGCGAAGCGGTGCGCGACGCCTTCGATCCGCGAAAGACATTCCGATGAGCGCCACCGAACCGCTGCTCTCGGTCCGCGATCTCTCGGTCGCCTTCGGCAAGGGCGCGCGCCAATCGCTCGTCGTCGACAAGGTGTCGTTCGACATCGGCAAGGGCGAGACGTTGGCGCTGGTCGGCGAGAGCGGCTCCGGCAAGTCGGTGACGGCGCTGTCGGTGCTCAAGCTGTTGCCGTACCCGCCCGCGCATCATCCGTCCGGCTCGGTGCGCTTTCAGGGTCGCGAATTGCTCTCCATGTCCGAGCGCGACATCCGCAAGGTGCGCGGCAACGACATCACCATCATCTTTCAGGAGCCGATGACCTCGCTCAATCCTCTGCACACGATCGAAAAGCAGATCGGCGAGATATTGCTGCTGCATCAGGGCGTCACCGGCGCAAACGCGCGTGCGCGCATTGTCGAATTGCTCGACCAGGTCGGCATTCGCGATCCGGCCTCGCGGCTTTCCGCCTATCCGCACCAGTTGTCGGGCGGCCAGCGCCAGCGCGTGATGATCGCGATGGCGCTTGCGAACGAGCCGGATCTGCTGATCGCCGACGAGCCGACCACCGCGCTCGATGTGACCGTGCAGGCGCAAATCCTGAAACTGCTGAAGGACATCCAGCAGCGGCTCGGCATGTCGATGCTTTTCATCACCCACGATCTCGGCATCGTGCGCAAGCTCGCAGACCGGGTCTGCGTCATGCAGCAAGGTAGAATCGTCGAGCAGGGCGATGTCGAGCGCGTGTTCACCGCGCCCGAGCACGCCTATACCCGCGCGTTGCTCGCCGCCGAACCGAAACCCGATCCGGCGCCACCGCGCCCCGATGCGCCGATGATGGTGCAGACGAAGGACCTGAAAGTGTGGTTCCCGCTCAAGCGCGGCGTGCTGCGCAAGGTGGTGGGCCATATCAAGGCGGTCGACGGCGTCAGCGTCGAGGTGCGCAGAGGCGAGACGCTTGGCGTCGTCGGCGAAAGCGGCTCCGGCAAGACAACGCTCGGCCTCGCAATCTTGAGGCTGATCTCGTCCGACGGCCCGGTCGTGTTCATGGGCCACTCGATCCAGGGACTGAAGTTCAAGGCGATGCGGCCTTATCGCCGCGACATGCAGATCGTGTTCCAGGACCCTTACGGCTCGCTCTCGCCCCGCATGTCGGTGTCGGATATCATCGAGGAAGGCCTGCGGGTGCATCACCCGGAAATGCGGCAAGCCGGGCGCGAGCAGCGCGTCATCGCGGCGCTCAAGGACGTCGGGCTTGAGCCCGATACGCGCGACCGCTATCCGCACGAATTCTCCGGCGGGCAGCGTCAGCGCATCGCGCTCGCGCGCGCGGTGGTGCTGGAGCCGAAATTCATCATGCTCGATGAGCCGACCAGCGCGCTTGATATGCTGATCCAGGCGCAGATGGTCGACCTGTTGCGCGACCTGCAGAAGCGCCACGATTTGACGTACATGTTCATATCGCACGATCTGCGCGTGGTGGCGGCGCTGGCGAGCAGGCTGCTGGTGCTCCGCAACGGCAGGATGGTGGAAGAGGGCGCGGCCGCCGATCTTTTCAGGAATCCGAAAAGCGATTACACGCGCGCGCTGTTTGCCGCGGCCTTCAATCTGGAAAGCGCGACCGGAGGCGTGGTGGAGCAGTAAGCCTATATTCGCTTGATGCCGGTAACCTCGCTGCCCGCCGCCGCGATACGGCGGATGGCTTCGTCCACCGGCTCGATCGCCACCGCCATGGCGTGCGCATTGGCATGCAGCAGGTTTTCACTGTCGCGGGCGATGGCGACGTGGCCTTTCCAGAACACCAGGTCGCCGCGCCTGAGATCGGCGAGCGAGGATGTTTGTCCGATTGAGAATTCCTGCATGTCGCTGTCGCGCGGGCAGGCGTGTCCTGCCGCCTGGAGAGAAATCTGCACGAGGCCCGAGCAGTCGATTCCGAGCGATGTCTTGCCGCCCCATAGATAGGGCGTGCCGAAAAGCCTTTCGGCGACCGCGACGAAGTCCGGCTCTCGTGCTTTCAGCAGCGCAAGATGCACGGTCGGAATGTGCCAGCCGGCAGCGGTGATGGCGAAGCGTTCATCCTGCCGCACGATGGCGAGGCAGGCGCCCATCGGCAGCGCCGTGGCCGGCGGCAATTTGATGTCGGGGCCCGGAAACGCCAGCGTGCGCAAGGCCGTCACTTTGTGGGTCGGCGCGGCGCCATCGGGACCGAGCGCGTTGGCCGACAGCCAGCCGACATAGCCATCACCCTCAAGTTGGCCCCAGGCCCAGCCTTCATCGGTGGTCTCGTAGACGACGATGCGTTCACCGAACAGCGCCTCGCTGACGAGCTGCGCATCATGCGAAGGAGCACGATGCAGGCTTGCGACCGGTTCGATTATTTGGTGAACGGTGCCCTCGACGAAACGCTGCGCCTCGACCTGGCCCTTCAGATGGCTCGCCGCGATTTCGGGGCGGAACGGATGAATGCGTGGATCGAGCGCGACCATTGGCTTCAAGAGTAGCGCGCACACAGCATCGCGTAGAGAGCGCGCGCGGTCATGCATTCGCCGCCTTCCGGCCGCGCGGGCTTTGCCGTTGCGGTCCAGGCAAAGACGTCCAGATGCAGCCAGGATTTCGCAGTAACGAACCGGCGCAGGAACAGCGCCGCCGTGATGGCGCCGCCGAGGCTGCCGCCGACATTGTTGAGATCGGCCACTTTCGAATCGAGCAAAGCGTCGTAGGGCCGCCACAACGGCAAACGCCATACGGAATCGTTTTCAGCGGCGCCATGGACGGCAAGTTCATCGGCGAGCGCATCGTCGTCGGTGAAAGCGGCCGGCAGATCGGGCCCGAGCGCGACGCGTGCCGCGCCGGTCAGGGTGGCGAAGTCGACGATCAGCTCAGGCTTTTCCTCGTCGGCAAGGCTCAAGGCATCGGCGAGCACCAGACGGCCTTCGGCGTCGGTATTGCCGATCTCGACCGAGATGCCTTTGCGCGAGGTGTAAATATCGCGCGGGCGGAAGCTGGTGCCGGAGATCGAATTTTCCACCGCCGGGATCACGATGCGCAGACGCACATTGAGATTGCGCGCCATGATCATGTGCCCGAGCGCAAGCGCGGTCGCCGCGCCGCCCATGTCTTTTTTCATGTTGAGCATGCCGGCGTCGGACTTGATATCGAGCCCGCCGGTATCGAAGCACACGCCCTTGCCGACCAAAGTGATCCTGGGGGCGCTCTCTTTGCCCCAGGTCAGATCGATCAGCCTTGGCGCACGCGCCGAGCCTTGCCCGACGGCGTGGACGAGCGGGAAATCCTTCGCCAGTTTGTCGCCGCTCACGACGTGGACTTTGGCGTTGTGCGTTTTTGCCAGCGCGCGCGCGGCATCCTCCAGCTCGGCTGGTCCCAGGTCGTTCGACGGCGTGTTGATGAGGTCGCGGGCGAGCGTCACGCCTTCGACGATGCGGCTGAGGTCTTCGCCGTCGACGCCGTCCGGCACAACCAGGCGCAGGTCGCGAGCGTCGCGTTTGCGGTAGCGCGTGAATTGATAGGTGCCGAGCGCAATGGCCAGCGCCGCCAGCCGCGCGTCATGCGGTGCGTTGGCGAAGCGGTAAGTGCCGGGCGGCAGGATATTGGCGAGCATGCCCGGGCGGAACGGGTCCCGCACCGGCTCGCCGGCGTTTTCCAGGCCGAACAAGACCGCGGCGAGCTTGCCGTCCGCCGCCGGCGCGAACAAATAGCGGCCGGGTTTTGCCTCGAAGCCGGCGGCGCGCACAAAAGCCTGTGCGTGTTGGTCCAGGCCTTTTGTCGCGGTGGCGGCGTCGGCCGCGGTCACGAACAAAATCGGCACCGCCGGCGTTCCGGCCTTCACGAAAATCGGATGCATTGTTACTCCGCTGCGTCGCGCATTGAAGGCTTCGGCGCGTAGCCGTCGCGCGTCTGCGGCAATTTCCAGCCGAGCATCTTGCCGGCGACCAGCGTGCGCAACACCTGCGCGGTGCCGCCGCCGATCGTGAACATGCGCACGTCGCGTACCATTCTTTCCAGCGGGAGCTCGCGCGAATAGCCGCGCGCGCCGAACATCTGGAGGGCGTCGTTGACGATTTTGATTGCGGTCTCCGAGGCAAAAATCTTCGCCTGCGCCGCCAGCATGGGATCGGGGAACGCGCTCCTGCCGGGCCCGCGCGAACGCGCCGCCTGATAAAGCATCAGCCGCGAGGCGGTGAGCTGGGTCTGCATGTCGGCGAGCATCCATTGCAGGCCCTGGAATTCGCCAATCGGGCGGCCGAACTGCTCGCGCGTCCTGGCCCATTCCAGCGCAAGGTCGAGCGCGCCGGCGGCAATACCCATCGGGACGGTCCCGGCGCCGACGCGCTGGCTGTTATAGCCATTCATCAGGTCGCCGAAGCCGCGCCGCCATCCGGACGGCGGCAACACAGCCATGCTTGCCGGCACTTCGAGATCCTCGAATACAAGCTCGCCTTCCGGCATGCCGCGCAGACCCATCGTCTGTTCGCGCCGGGTCACACGCAGGCCTTTGTCCTGATCGCGCACGGCGAGAAATCCGCCGATGCCCTGTTCCTCGCCGCGTTCATTGAACACGCGTGCAAAGATCAGATGCAGGCGCGACACGCCGGCGCCGGTGATCCAGTGCTTCTTGCCGTTGATGATGTATGTATCGCCGCGCTTGTCGGCGCGCGTGGTCATGGCGAGCGCGTCGGAGCCGGCGTCGGGTTCGGTGATGCAGATCGCCGGCTTGTCGCCTTCGAGAACCAGACGGGCGGCGAGCTTTTTCTGTGCTTCGTTGCCATAGGCCATCACGGTGGAGACTGCGCCCATATTGGTCTCGACCACGATGCGAGCCGTGACGGTACAGGATTTCGCCATTTCCTCGATCGCCAGAACGGCATCGAGGAAAGAGCGGCCTTGGCCGCCCAATTCCTTCGGGACGGTCATGCCGCAGAAGCCGGCCTCGGCCAGCGCTTTCACGATGTCCCAGGGGTATTGCTCGTCGCGGTCGATCTGGGCCGCCCGCGGCCGCGCCACGTCGCGCGAAAAAGCGCGGGCGCGCTGCTGGAGGGCGATTTCGTCGCTCGAGAGGCCGAGGTCCATGCCGCGATCATAAGCCGGCGCTGGCCGGTTAACCACTCGTTAGGGTTAACGTTTTATTGCTCGGGGATGCCGCTGGAACGCCAGCCATCGGATTCCCATGCGTCCTAGATCGACCCGGACCGCCCATTTGTTCGCAACGGCCGCAGTGGCGGTTGCCCTGGCGCTGTCGGCGGCGGGCTGCAAGACGCTGGGCGACGACACCACCGGCTCGATCGGCGCAACCAGCCCGCCAAGCACCGACGCCGAATGGCGGGAGTCCCTTGAGACCTGGGGCGCTCGCTACCGGGCCAATCCGTCCGATCCGGACGCCGCCATCGCCTATGCCAAGGCTCTCCGCGCCACCGATCAGCGTGCCCAGGCGGTTGCGGTTCTGGAGCAGGCGGCGATGCGCAATCCGCGCAGCATGCCGCTGCTCGGCGCTTATGGCCGCGCGCTGGCCGAGGCCGGCCAATACGCCCAGGCGCTCGACGCGCTTGGCCGCGCGCATACGCCGGACAATCCCGATTGGCGCATTCTGAACGCGCAGGGTGCGGTGCTCGATCAGATGGGCCGCCATGCCGAAGCACAACGCCATTATTCGGCGGCGCTCAGGATCGTGCCGAACGACCCGTCGGTGCTTTCCAATCTCGGTCTGTCCTATGTCCTGATGAAGGATCTCAAGGACGCTGAGTCGACGCTGCGACTCGCAGTTGCGCAGCCCAAGGCCGAGCCGAAGGTCCGCCAGAATCTGGCGTTGGTCGTGGGCCTCGAAGGCCGCTTTGCTGAAGCGGAGAAAATTGCCAGCGCCGACCTGCCGCCGGCCGAAGCCGAGGCCAACGTCACTTATCTGCGGGAGATGCTCGCGCAGAAAAGCAGCTGGAAGAAAAAGGGTAACCCACCTTACGTGCCGCCGCCTGAAGCCGGCGGCTAGGCCGGTCATCGCAGCGAGCGGACGCGGTCAGCGCAGGGCCATGACCTTGATCGCGGCCGGTCCGAGAATGACCACGAACAGCACCGGCAAGAAGAAAAGGATCATCGGCACCGTGAGCTTGGGCGGCAGTCCGGCGGCCTTCTTCTCGGCCTCTGACATGCGCATGTCGCGATTTTCCTGCGCCATCACGCGCAGCATATTGGCGAGCGGGGTGCCGTAACGCTCGGCCTGCTGCAAAGCCATGCAGACCGATTTCACGCCGTCGAGATCGGTGCGCTTGGCCAGATTCTCATAGGCCTGGCGGCGATCCGGCAGGTAAGACAACTCCGCCATCGTGAGTGTCAATTCTTCGGCCAGCGGCACCGATTGGCCGCCGATTTCATCGCTGACCTTGCGGAACGCCGCCTCGATCGACATGCCGGATTCGACGCAGATCAGCAGCAGGTCGAGCGTATCGGGAAACGCGCGTTTGATCGAAAGCTGGCGGCGCGAAATCTTGTTCTTGAGAAATAGCAGCGGCAACTGCATGCCGAGATAGGCTGCGGCAATACAGCCGCCGAGCTTGATCATCGCCGGCTGGTTCACTTTGAGCATGACGAACAGATAGAACACCGCGAACAGAAACAGCGCAGCCGGCGTCATCATTCGGAAGAACAAATAGGTCACGTAAGGCGCCTGGCCCCGGTAGCCGGCCTGGATCAGCTTGAGCCGCGCTTCTTCCTGGCCGACCCATTTGCTCAAGTTGAAGCGATTGACGATGGCCTGAATATACTGCTTGGGCGACTGGCGCAGGTTGATCTTCTGCTGCGCCTGCGCCATCCGTTCGCGTTCGCGCTGGCGGATCTTTTCGCGCTCGAGCGCGACCGCCTTCATGCGCTTGCCGAGCTGGTCGGCGAACACCAGCGGCATCGCCAGCGTGAGCACGGTCGCGGCCGCTGCGACCGCGGCAAAGACCATCGCCAACGTCTTGGCGTTGAGCGAGTACATCAGATAGTTGATGATCGAATCCATTGATCTCGCCTGATGCGCTAGAAATCGAAATTGATCATCTTCTTCATCACCCCGACGCCAAGCGACATCCAGATGACAGAAGCGCCCATCATCATGCGGCCCATTGGTTCGGTCCACAGAATCGACATGTATTGCGGGCTGGTGACGTAAACCAAAAGCATGACCGCGATCGGCAACGAACCGATGATGCCGGCCGAAGCCTTGGCCTCCATCGACATCGCCTGGATCTTGGCCTTCATCTTCTTGCGGTCGCGCAACACGCGCGAAAGATTGCCGAGCGCCTCGGCGAGATTGCCGCCCGAGCGCTGCTGGATGGAGACGACGATGCCGAAGAAATTTGCTTCCGGCAGCGGCATCTGTTCGTAAAGCTTGGCGCAGGCCTCGCCCAGCGGCATGCCGATCGCCTGGGTTTCGATGATCGCGCGGAACTCCGATTTCAACGGCTCGGGTGCCTCCATCGTGATCATCTTCAGGCAGTCGAGCAGCGGCAGACCCGCCTTCACGCCGCGCACCACGATATCGACCGCGTCCGGAAACGCGTCGAGAAATTTGTTTTCGCGCCGCTTTCTCAAGTACGACAAAATCCAGCGCGGCATCCCCCATCCGCCGGCAAAGCCAAGGGGAACCGCGACATACAATCCGCCGCCCGTGAGCAGCGCGATCACCACCATGACCACGCCGATGGCGACCGAGATCAGCAGGAATTGCCGCTTCGACCACTTCAGGCCGGCGCGCGCGATGCGCACCGAGATCGCCACGTGCTTGCTTTTCTTGTGGCGTTCGTCGAATTCCTTGAGCGTGGCCTCAACGATGTCGCGGCGCGATCTCTGGTTGCCGCGCGCGATGCGCGTGACCGGCTCCGCCTTGGCGACGCTCGCCATGCGCTTTTCCGTATGCCGCTCGCCCGACAGGATCGGGTAGACGAAAACATACGCGATGCCGCCCATCGCGACCGTCGCCAGGAAGAAAATGGCCATCGTGTCCATGGCCGTCAGGCTTTCATCGATTCGTTGGCGGCTTCCGCGGCATCGAGCGCGGCGGCGAGCCGGGTGTCTTCGCCGTAATAGCGAGCGCGATCCCAGAATCGCGGGCGGCCGATGCCGGTCGAGCGGTGGCGCCCGAGAATGTTGCCCTGCGCGTCCTCGCCCGTCATGTCGTAGATAAACAGGTCCTGCGTGATGATGACGTCGCCTTCCATTCCCATCACCTCGGTCACGTGCGTGATCTTGCGCGAGCCGTCGCGCAGGCGGGCGGCCTGGATGACGACATCGACCGAAGCGCAGATCATTTCGCGAATCGTGCGCGAGGGAAGCGAGAAGCCGCCCATGGTGATCATCGATTCAAGGCGCGAGAGCGCCTCGCGCGGATTGTTGGCGTGCAACGTGCCCATCGAGCCGTCATGGCCGGTATTCATGGCTTGCAGCAGGTCGAACGCTTCAGGTCCGCGCACCTCGCCGACGATGATGCGTTCCGGCCGCATGCGCAGGCAGTTGCGCACCAGGTCTCGCATGGTCACTTGACCTTCGCCTTCCAGGTTCGGCGGCCGCGTTTCGAGCCGCACCACATGCGGTTGCTGCAACTGCAATTCGGCGGCGTCTTCGCAGGTGATGATGCGCTCATCGTCGTCGATGAACTCGGTGAGGCAATTGAGCAGCGTCGTCTTGCCGGAGCCAGTGCCGCCCGATACCAGCGTATTGGTTCGGACGCGGCCGATGATGCGCAGAATCTCGGCACCCTGCTGCGTGATGGTTCCGTATTTGACCAGCTGATCGAGGGTGAGCTTGTCCTTCTTGAATTTGCGGATGGTGAGCGCCGGCCCGTCGATCGCCAGCGGGGGTACGATGGCGTTGACGCGCGAACCGTCCGGCAGGCGCGCGTCGCAGATCGGCGAGGATTCGTCGACCCGGCGGCCGATCTGGCTGACGATGCGCTGGCAGATATTCAGCAGCTGCTGATTGTCGCGAAACCGGATGCCGGTCTTCTGAATTTTGCCTTTGACTTCGATGTAAACCGTGCCGGAGCCGTTCACCATCACGTCCGAGATGTCGTCGCGCGACAGCAGCGGTTCGAGCGGGCCGAATCCGAGCACGTCGTTGCAAATATCGTCGAGCAGTTCTTCCTGCTCGGAAATCGACATCACGATATTCTTGATCGCGATGATCTCGTTGACGATGTCGCGGATTTCCTCGCGCGCGGAGTCGGTGTCGAGCCGCGCCAATTGCGCGAGGTCGATGGCCTCGATCAGCGCGCCGAAGATGACGCCCTTGACCTCGTAATAGGTGTCGGAGCGGCGCGAATCGACCGATGACGGCACGGTATTGATCGGCGAAGGGGCTCGTGTCGCCGGCGGCGCCGGCACCAGCGGTGCGCCCAGCCCGTCCGATGGAAACGGCGTGCGCCCGTTTTCGCCGAGCGCATTGGCGGGCGCAGACGCCGGGGGCGCCGCGGCCGTCGCTGCATCGGGATGCGAAGCGGGTGCCGGAGCACGCGCTTCAGAGGTACCGCTACGCCTACCGAACACGATTATGATCTCCGAACGATTACGCGGACTTTTTCTTTAGTTTGGCGAGCAGCGGTGACAGCAGACTGCTGCGCGAACGCTTGGCCTCGGCGCGGCCGGTCAGCACCTGCGCGAGCTCGCTGAACATCTCCGCGGTCTTATGGCTCTTCGACACTTCCGCGATCATCTGGCCGTTATTGGCGGCGGTGCCGAACATGTGCGGCTCGAATGGAATGATCGCCACCGGATCGTCTTCAAGCGCCTTGGCGAAATCGGCGGGCTTGATCTCCGGCCGCTTCGGCACGCCGATCTGGTTGAGACAATAATACGGCCGCCGGTCATTCGGCCGCGCCGCGCGCAAATGGTCGACCAGGTTTTTGGCGTTGCGCAGGTTGGCGAGATCGGGGCCGGCAACCACGAGAATATCGTCGGCGCTCACGAGCAGCCGCTTGCTCCAGCCCGACCACATATGCGGCACGTCGAGCACGATGCAGGGGATCGTTCCGCGCAGCGAATCGAGGATGGAATCGAAAGCATCGGCGCCGAAATCATAGACCCGGTCGAGCGTCGCCGGCGCGGCCAGCAGGCTCAGATGATCCGTGCATTTGGACAGCAGGCGGTCGACGAAGGCGCTATCGACGCGGTCGGGCGAAAAGACCGCGTCGGCGATGCCTTGCGCGGGGTCCTGATTGTAGTCGAGCCCGGCGGTGCCAAACGCCAGATCGAGGTCCGCGACCACCGAATCGAGCGACAGATCGCGTGCGATGGCCCAGGCGACATTGTGCGCAACGGTCGATGCGCCGACGCCGCCTTTGGCGCCGACCACCGCAATGATGCGTCCGACCGGCTTGGCGTCGGGCGCCGAAAACAGCCCACAGACCCCGCGCACGACATCGAGCGTGCCGATTGGTGCGATCAGATATTCGCTCACGCCGCGCCGCGTGAGATCGCGGTAGAGCGTCACGTCATTGACGCGGCCGACCACGATCACGCGCGTTCCGGAATCGCAGACCTGGGCGAGTTGATCGAGCCCGGTCAGGATGTCGTTGGAGCGATTTTCCGATTCAATCAGAATGACATTCGGCGTCGGCGAGCTGCGATACGCTTCGACAGCGGCGGCGACGCCGCCCATCTGAATCTTCACATGTGCCTTGGCGAGCCGCCGGTCTTCGCCGGCCGCCTGCACCGCCGCAGCGGTCTCAACCGTCTCGCAAAACGCCTGAACCGAGACTCGCGGCGCCGGCGCGATATGATCCTCGCCAACGATTGCCTCGGCCGGCTCCGCCGGCCGCGAATCGTCTGCGGCAACTGCGACTTGCTGTGCGTGTTTTATCATTTTCCCAGATCGCTGATTTTGCCCTTGTCGTAACCGTTATATGTGCCGGACGGGTTGTCGCCCTTGCGGTACTTGTCGATGGCGACCGAGCGGCGCGCGGCATATTCCGGCGCTTCGCCGCGCGGCTGCACGAGGTCGGCGGGATTGTCGACCATGGATGCGAGATTGCGCTGGGTGGCGCAGCCGAGATTCCAGTACGGCTGATTTTCGCCGTAGTTTCCCTTGGCGCTCGGGCCGAGGTCTTCCGGCCACACGCCACAAGGGCCGGCCTGCGCCGTCAGCTTCGAGTAATGGATCTTGATGCTGGCGAGCGAAGACGGCGAGGGATGATAGTCGCGCACATAGACCGCGCGGCGCGGCACACCGGAGGCCGCAAAGATCGAGTGGATTTCACGCATCGAGTCGGCGGCGGCGCGATCGGTCGGGCCGCCCTTCGGAATGTCCATGACGATCCCGCTGGTGGCTTCGTGCTTCCATTGCTGCGCGAACGACAGCACATCGGCGCGTTGGCTCGGCGTCAGGCCGCCACGATTTTGCCCGAGGAAGACCTCGACCGTGTGCCGGCCGTCATTGAGCGTGATCGGATGACGCTCGCGGTAATCGACGGGATAGTTGTTTTGCGCTTCTTTCGTTGTTTCGTAACAGCCAGCCAGCATGGCGGCGAGACCGCAGGCCATCAGCAGGCGCAACGCAGCGCGGCTGCGAGGCCCGGTGACCGCCGTTTGCAATCGAATCATCGAAAGTCTCCCGCTTGCGCTCAATCGAGGATGAATCCGTATTTGCCGCGATAGGTATCTTTCTCGTCCGGCTTGTGCTCGGAGCCGTAGATCCGGTTCAGCCGGCCGAGCAGCACGGATGTCGGATCGTTCGGATCGGCGAAGCCGTCATCAGGACGTGACAGCTGCTTCTGCGCCACCGCGTGCACGATGTAGGGCGTGACAAGGATCACCAGTTCGGACTGGTGGTTGACGTAATCCCGGCTCTTGAACAGGGCGCCGAGAATCGGCACCTGCATCAGGCCGGGCAGCCCATTGATGTCCTGCTGGGTTTTTTCCTGGATCATGCCGGCCATCGCCAGCGACCCGCCGGACGGTATCTCGACCGTGGTATCGGCGCGCCGCGTCAGGATCGACGGGACGGTCAGCGATTGAGACGATCCCGGCACCGCAATCGTCATGGCGTTATTGGTCGAGAGGTCGGACACTTCGGTCATGACTTTGAGGCTGATGCGGCCTTCCGATAGCACGATCGGCGTGAACATCAGGCTGACGCCGAATTTCTTGAAGTCGATCTGCGCCTGGCACAGCGGCGGACTTTTTGTGGTGTCGCACGACAGCCCGTTGGGGATAGGGAATTCGCCGCCAGCCATGAAGGTCGCGGTCTCGCCCGAGATGGCGGTCAAGTTCGGCTCGGCGAGCGTGCGGATCACGCCGGCGCGCTCCATCGCCTGCAACGTGGCGCTGATGCGCGGCGTCATCGCGCCAGTGATCGGATCGGTGCTGATGCCCTCCTGGGCCCCGATGCTGCTGCCGTTGAGCGGCTGGCCGAGCGCAGTGAACGGATTGCTGTTGTTGAAATTGACCACGCCCTCGCGCATGAAACCGAAGGAGCCGGCGAGATTGATGCCGAGCTGTTTGATGACGTCGCGCTGCACTTCGGCGACCGTCACTTTGAGCATCACCTGGTCGCGTCCGCGAACGATAATGCCATTGACGACCTTGGAGCCGTCGCCGGCCAGCCTTGACGCGAGATCATAGGCCTGCTGCGACTCCGCGTTGCTCGAGGCGGTGCCGCTCAACATGATGCCGTCGCCGACGCCCTCAATGCGGATGTCGGAATTCGGCATCGTCTGCCGGAGCGCGGCGCGCAAGCCGTTGAGATCGCGGGTGACGGCGATGTCGAAGCCGGCGATCTGCTTGCCGTTGGCATCGAAGAAGAAAATGTTGGTCTGTCCGACCGCCACGCCGATCATGTAGACGCGGCGGGATGAGCGGATCACCGCATTGGCGATTTTTGGATCGGCGACCAGCACATCCTTGATGTCGGCCGGCAGGTCGATCGCGACCGACTTGCCGATGCCGAGCGGAATGAAGCGCGACGTCGCCTCGCTGGCGGCCACCTGAATGACCGGCACGTGTGCATCGGCCGCCGTCGCCGGCGCAGCCGGTGCGAAACCGGCGCCTGCGGCGAGTGCCAAAAGTACGGCGGCGCGGATCAACCTGCCTGTCGCCATGTCCCCGTGTCCCCTCACTGCGTTCATTTCGGTGTCGTAACCGTGCTCACGCCGAACCGAACGACGTTGACGCCGTTGCGGCGCGAGTCGGGCTCGTCTTCGATTTTCGGTTTGTCGCTTTGCGAGTCTGTAATGCTGCGCAATGCCAGCGAGAGCGTGCCGAGTTGATGCGACAATGCCAGGGTTTCCGCCTGCCGCTGCGAAAGCTCGAGCGTCGCGGTCTTGCCGACCACGACCTTCTGTCCATTCTTTTCCTCGACGTTCTGGTCGATTGCCAGCACGCGGACATTGGCGAGGATAGTCTCGCTCACCTGCACCTCGGTGCCGGTGGCCTTCTCGGCATTCTTGTCGCGTCGCGTCAGAATGACATCGACGTGATCGTTCGGCAGGATGAATCCGCCGGCGCCGGTTTCAGGCGAAATCTGCGTCGAGACCGCGCGCATGCCGGTCGGCAGGATCGCCGCCATGAAGCCGGAGCCTTTGGCGTCGACCAGTTTGGCCTGACGGATCGGCTCTCCGGCGACGAATGGAACGCGGGCAATCGAGCCCGCAAGCGATTCGATGGCGTTGGGGCGATCGGGCTTTCGAATGAAATTTCCGCCGGTCGTGGTGGCGGGCCATGCCTGCCACGTGACGTCACCGGGCGTGATCGCCTTGCCCATCGGCAGGTCGGATTTGGCGACGAGAACGTCGACGGTAGCCGGTTTCGCCGCGACCGCCTGCTTGACCTCGGGCGGCTTGTTCGACCGGCCCGCCAGCATGGCGGCAACACCGCCCGCGGCAAGGGCGACGGTCAACACAACGAGACGCGCGGCTTTCATACTCTTCACTCGCTAACGAGACAGAGCGGCCGGCTCGGCCGCGTAAACCACATGGCGGCCGACACGACCGCTTGCACGCGAGTTGACCAGTTAAAGGTCAAGGCATGGTTAAGGAGCGGTGTCTAAATCGAGTTAATATTGTCTTGCGGGCGGCGTTCGGTCGCGCGGATCCAGCGCAAAATTTAATTGCGGAAACGCCGACGGGTCACTGAAAAATCAGAGGCCGAGTTGCGGCATCCAGCCGGTTTCGGGATAGACGGCGAGTGCGGCAGCCGCCAGCGCGATTCCGTAAGGAATGCCGCCGCCTCTCTCGTGCAGGCGCATCACCCATTCCTGCCGCGCAAGAAGGGCTGGCAGCGGCAGCTTGCGGAACTGAATCAGCAGCAGTGTCAACGCGCCGCCGAACAGCGAGGCGTAAAGCAGATAGTCCATCAGATAGCCGAAGCCGAACCAAAGCGCGGTGGCGGCTGCGAGCTTGGCGTCGCCGCCGCCGATCCAGCCCTGCGAAAAGAAGCCGAATGAAACGGTCAGCACCAACAGCCCGGCGGCCAGATGCATTCCGATGGCCGCAAAGCTCATGCCGGTGAAAAGCGTGAGCACGAAGAATCCGGCCGTCAACGCCAGCGACAGCCGGTTGGAAATCGTCATGGTCAGCAGATCGCTGGACGCCGCAAACGCCATCAGGGCTGGGAACAACAGGAGCCGGCAGGCATCGGTCAACATGGATCATCCTCGGCGGCCGCTTGGAATCCGCGGCGCGGTCAAATTACGCCGCGCATGCTTGCCGTTCGGTTAGCGCGCGAATTCTTTACCGGTCGTAAATCGCGAACGATCGCCGGCGAAAAACGAAAAGGCCCCGGCTGGACGCCAGGGCCTTTCCAATCGTTGCGGGGCGCTCAATTACTTGAGCTGGTCCGAGATGCTCTGGAACTTGGTGTTCAGAGTGGTGCCGAGGCCGTTGACGACCGCGATAATGGCGACCGAAATGCCGGCCGCGATGAGGCCGTATTCGATGGCCGTCGCGCCGGACGCGTCCGTCGCAAACAGTAGCAAGAGGTTTTTCATCGGTAGCTCCTTGGTAGATCCACACGAGGGCTTGTTGAGACCATCCAAGCCGTCGCGGATTTCATTCGCGATTGCCGGGGTCGACTGAAAACTAACAAGCAGGTCTTGCGGGCCGGTTAATTGTACCGATGAAACGTTAGGTAATGTGGTCCATATCTGCCGTGGTTAATAAGTGTTAGCCAAACGAATATCGTGATTAATAAATGATTTATGAAGCCTATACTTTGAATATTGCGAGTTATTCAGAATTTATATCTTGAGAATTTGAACATTTGTCATCGAATACATGGAATGACTTTGCCTTTTACATCACAGATGCGTCGTTTGATTACTCCGCGGACTCGGGCTGCGAAGGGCGTGGACTTCGATTGTATCGGCAACACGGCCAAGGATCCGCGGCCTGGGCGGTGCGTCATCGCCGTCGGGATTCACGGCATTTTAACCGCGCGCGGCCGATACCCGCCTGACCGGTAAGACGTCCGGTCGGACTGCGCATCATGCTCGTCAACGCACTCGCCTTCTTCGATGTTGCCGGCCAGACGATGCTCAAGCTGGTGCCGGTCACGTTGGCGCTGGGCATTGTCTTCGCGGTTCTCGCGCAGTTGTCGGCCTGCAATCCCGGCCGGCCCTGGTGGCGAAAACGTCAGATCGTCACCGATGTCCTGTACTGGTTTCTCATTCCGCTGAGCACGCGATTTGTGCGCATCGGCCTCATGGTGATGGGCGCGGCCTATATCTACGGCATCCACGGCGCCGAAGGTTTGATGAAGTTCTATGATGACGGTTTCGGCCCGCTCGCCCAAATGCCGCTATGGCTGCAAGCCTTCACCTTTGTCGCCGTTTCCGACTTCCTGACTTACTGGATTCACCGCGTCTATCATGGCGGCGCGCTGTGGAAATATCACGCCGTGCATCATTCGTCCGAAGATCTCGATTGGATATCGGCGGCCCGTTTCCACCCGGTCAATCTGCTGCTCGGCAGCGTACTCGTCGATGTGGCGCTGTTGCTCGCCGGCATTTCGCCCAACGTGATGTTGTGGGTCGGGCCTTTCACGACCGCGTCGTCGGCCTTCGTGCATGCCAATCTGAATTGGACGCTGGGGCCATTCAAATACGTCATCGCGGGCCCCATTTTTCATCGTTGGCATCACACCGCGGCCGACCGCGGCGGCTCGAGCAATTTCTCCGGCACCTTCCCGATCTGGGACATCCTGTTCGGCACCTTCTACATGCCGAAGAACGAATTGCCCGACGCCTATGGCATCGACGACGAAAGCTTCCCGGAAAGCTTCGGTGCCCAGTTGCTCTATCCGTTCCTGCGCTGAAACGCGGCCGCGCGGCGTATCCAAACCGCGCTCTTTGCACTTCGTTCACCTATTTGCAGTCAACTCATGAGGCTGCCGTCGCGCGCGGCGTGTCCTTCGAGTTGTGTAGCGTGCTGGAGAGTTCGATGCCGGGCGAGTTCAGGCGCAGGCGCCTTATCGGTCTTTGGGCCTGGACCATCATTTTTGCCGCCACCTTGGGTGCGACGTCGGCTCAGGCCGACACAGGCACCGTCACCGTCAGCGTCGACCAGGCGGTGGTGATGCGGCTGCCGGCCAAGGTTGCCACCATCGTCATCGGAAATCCGCTGATCGCCGACGCATCGCTGCAAGGCGGCGGCATACTTGTCGTCACCGGCAAGGGATACGGGTCCACCAACATGGTGGCGCTCGACGCTCGTGGCGACGTGGTCATGAACAAGACCGTGCGGGTGCTCAGCGCCGCCAGCAAAGATCTGGTGGTCGTCTACAAGGGCGTCGAACGCGAGACCTATAGCTGCGCGCCGGAATGCGAGCATCGCATGACGCTCGGCGACTCGACGGCCTATTTTGCGAACACGCTCGGCCAGATCGGCGAACGCGCCGGCAAGGCTCAGTCCGGTTCGCAGCCGGGGCATTGAGCCGCGGGATTTTCCAGCGCCGATCGTCTTTCATGCCGCGTGCGTTGGGCCGGGCGCAGACGGTTAGCGCGGGCTTAACGCCGTCGCCATGGTTCAACGCAATGTGCGCAAGAATTCGCAAACGCAGGTTTGGTATGAATGAGCATCGATTTCCGGCGCCTGTCGACCGAACGGATCGCTGCCATGTTTGAGATCGTCCGCAACACATTGACTGCCGGTGCGCGCCGGCTGTTCGCGGTTTCCGCTGCGCGCCGCTTTGGCCGCCGGCAGGACGGCGCCGCCGCGGTCGAATTTGCGCTGATCGCCGTTCCGTTCATGGCGCTGCTGTTCGCCATTCTCGAAGCCGCGATGGTGTTCTTCGCCGGGCAAACGCTGGAGGCCGCTACCGCCGATTCCGCGCGTCTCATCCTCACCGGCCAGGCGCAGACCGACACCTCGCCGACGACCGGCAGTGTCGGCTACAGCCAGGCCGACTTCAAAAATGCGGTGTGCGCGCGCGTCGCATCCATGTTCGATTGCACGAACAAAATCTACATCAGCGTGAAGAGCTACAGCACCTTTGCCCAAGTCGACACATCGTCGCCCGTGACGAATGGCGTTTTCGACACCACCAAGATGCAATACAGCCCGGGTTCGGCGGGCGACATTGTCATCGTGCAGGTTTTCTATCAGTGGCCGATCTACGTCTCGCTGCTCGATGGCAACCTGTCCAACCTCACCGGCAACAGCCGCCTGCTCGTCGCGACCTCCGTCTTCCGCAATGAACCTTTCTTGGCCGGTTCGTGATGAAAGCGTTTGGGTCAATCATGCCGCGAATGATCGGGCGCATGGCGCGCGACCGGCGCGGCGTCTCGGCGGTCGAGTTTGCCCTGCTGGCGCCCTTTATGATCGCGCTCTACCTCGGCTGCGTGGAGATTTCGGACGCAGTGAGCTGCGACCGCAAAGTCAGCCTGACGGCGGCCGCGCTCGCCAACTTGACCGCGCAGGTCACCACCATCAGCTCGACCGACATGACAAACATCTTCAACGCCTCGACGGCGATCGTCGCGCCCTATTCGGCGTCGAACCTGAAGATGAAGGTTACATGCCTGAAAATAGATTCGACCGGCAAGGCGAAAGTGCAATGGGGCGCGTCTAGCAACGATACGGCGCGCACGACTGGAACCACCTATACGTTCAGCAGCGCCAACACGGCGCTCGCCGTTCCGAGCACTTGGCTGATCCTCGCCGAGGTCAGCTACACTTACGTTCCGACGATCGGCAATCAACTCACCGGCACATTGACGTTGAGCGATATGATGTTCATGAGCCCGCGCATTTCGGCTCCCAGCTACGGCAGCGCGACCTGTAGCTGATAGGCAGCCGCTAGCGCGCCTCCACGATCGGCAGCGCCGTCGTCGATTTGATCCGCTCCATGGCGAAGCGCGAGGTGACGTTCTTCAGTGGCACCGTTGCGATCAGCTTCTTGTAGAACGTGTCGTAGCCGGCCATGTCGTTCACCACCACGCGTAGCATGTAATCGACGTCACCGGCCATCCGGTAGAATTCCATCACCTCCGGCATGGCGCGAACCAATTCGGCAAAGTTCTTCAGCCAGTCCTGCGAATGGTCGGCGGTCTCGATCGACACGAAGACCGTGATGCCGAGGCCGATCTTTTCCGGGTCAATCAACGCGACCCGGCGCATGATCACGCCGTCGGCCTCCAGCCGCTGGAGCCGTTTCCAGCATGGGGTCGACGACAGGCCGACCCGCTGGCCGATCTCGGCGACCGACAGCGAGGCGTCCTGCTGGACCACGGCGAGGATCTTGCGATCGATGGCGTCCATTCTCTGTTTCCCTCAAAACTCGGAAGCGGCATCCTAAAGCAGCGGCATATTTAGATTAATATTCTTATTTGAGCAGCGCATCTGTATCTACAGAGAAAAATATTCTATTTCAAGTCCAATCTCGTGCCGCCTTGCGCGGCTTTTGCGAATTGAGCGTGCCGCCATGAAAATTTTCTCCTTCATCGACCCCGCCCGCGTGCTGCGCCGCCTCGGCGCCGCGATGCTATTCAGCGCAGCGCTGGCGGCCGCCTCCGCCGCAGCGCACGCCGATCCGCTGGTCTCCGTGCAATGGCTTGCCGGCCACCGCGCCGAGCCCGATCTGGTCGTGCTCGACGTACGCTCGGCGATCGACGGCGGCGGCACCAAGGCCTATCTCGAAGCGCATATCCCGGGCAGCGTGCATAGCGACTACGACCGCGGCGGCTGGCGCGTCACCGTGCACAACGTGGCGTTCATGCTGCCGAGCGTTCTGGAGATCCAGAACCTGATCGGCGATCTCGGCATCGACGAGCACAGTCACGTCGTGGTGGTGCCGGCGGGCGTGAGCTACACGGATTTCGGGTCGGCCGCGCGCGTCTACTGGACGCTGAAAGTCGCCGGCGTGCCGAACGTCTCGATCCTCGATGGCGGCATCGCGGCCTGGAAGCAGGCGGGGTTGCCGGTCGAAAGTGGAAATCACGCCGCGACGGCAAAAACGCTATTCGTCAACCCAGACAAAAGCGCGCTCGCGAATCTTTCGGACGTCGAGAGGATCGAGCACTCTGGCGGCGCCACGCTGATCGACGCGCGACCGGCCTCGTTTTTTACCGGCAAGGAAAAAGGGTCGAAGGTCGCGGCCTACGGGCATATTCCCGGCGCGCTCAATCTCGACAGCGCCGAATTCTACGATGCAAAGACCAATCGCCTGAAACCGCATGACACGCTGGCGGCGATCGCGTCGCACCTGCCTGCGGGGCCACTCGTCAGCTATTGCAACACCGGTCACTGGTCGGCGACCGACTGGTTCGTGCTGCACGAATTGCTTGGCCGGAAGGACGTCAAGGTCTATGACGGCTCGATGCTGCAATGGGCCGCCGACCCGCAGCGTCCGATTGAATCCGCCCGCACCAAGTGGGATGACCTGAAGAAGAAGCTCGGCATGGGGTCCTGACCTCCGGTTCTTGCCGGAACTCTGCCTATCGAGAACTATGCATGTCCACCACGACACTGGCCGCGCCGGCCACCGGCGTGCGCCCGACAATCGATCGCCTCTTTCTCGGTCTGTCGCTCGCCGCCACCGCGATCCTGATCGCACTGGTGCTGCTCGACGGGCAGCGTGCTTCGGCCGCCTTGATTCTCGGCGGCTTCGGTCTCGGCGTTGCGTTCCTCAAAGCCGAATTCAGCTACACGGCGTCGTGGCGGCGGTTTCTCACGCGCGGTGAAGCCGGCGGCTTGCTCGGCGGTCTGATCGTCATTGCCATTGCCGCCATTGTCATTGTGCCGGTTGCGGCGCTGTCGCCGAAGTTCGGCGGCGCCATCGCGCCACTCGGCGTATCGCTCGTCGTCGGCGCCTTCACATTCGGCATCGGCATGCAACTCGCCAATGGCTGTGGCTCCGGCACGCTCTACACCGTGGGCGGCGGCTCGGGTCGTATGCTGATCGCGTTGCTGTTTTTTATCATCGGCTGCGTGTTCGGCAGCCTGTCGCTGCCCTCGTTCATGGCGCTGGGCGGCATCGATCCGATCCTGGCGTCAGATTATCTCGGACCATGGGGCGGTCTGGCGGCGACGCTTTCAAGCCTCGCGCTCGTTGCCGCCATCATCGCTGCGGTCGCACGCAAGCGCGGCGCTCATATTGTGCCGCCGCGCAATTATCTTATCGGCGGCGTTGCCATCGGCCTGCTGTCGATTGCCGTTTTCGCGGCCGGCGGGCATCCATGGAGCGTGACCTTCGGCTTTACAGTGTGGGGCGCCAAGGCCGCGACCGCGCTCGGTCTTGATTTGTCGCATGCGCCATTCTGGCAATGGGCCGGACCCAAACATGCCTTGCAGGGATCGGTGCTGTCCGACACGTCGAGCCTCGTCGATTTCGGCATGCTGTTCGGCGCCATGAGCGCAGCAGCCGCCAGCAAGCCGTTCGCGCGCGCATCATGGCCGCCGGGAAAATCGCTGCTTGCCGCGGCCGTCGGCGGTCTGCTGATGGGGTGGGGCGCACGGCTGGGTTTTGGCTGCAATATCGGCGCCTTCGTCGGCGGCGTCGCGTCCGGTTCGCTGCACGGCTGGGTCTGGTTTGCCGCGGCGCTGCCCGGTTGCGTGGTGGGCATCAAGCTGCGGCCGCTGTTCGGCCTGTCGAAAGATTAACCGATGCGAACCATTTACATCTTTGTTCTTGTGCTCGGCCTCGCCGCGATTGTGACGCAGCATCTCACCAGTCCGTCGAGCGGCCGCGCGGTATCGCCGGAGGACTTCGCCGGCGCTTGCGCACCCTGCGGCGCGCCCTGTCCGTCAAAAAAATAGCGCCATCAATTCTTCTTCAGAAATTCCTCGACTTCGGCGCGAGTCGCCGCGCCCATCAGGCCGCCGAAGCGCGTGCATTTGATCGCCGCCGCGGCGGCGGCAAAGCGCATGGCATCGGTCTCATCGCCGGTCTCCAACAAGCGATAGGCGAATGCGCCGTGAAATGTATCGCCCGCGCCGAGCGTATCGACCGCGTCGACCTTGAACGCCGGCATGTGGCGCACGCTGCCGCCGTCGCGCCAATAAATGCCGGCCGGTCCGTTCGTGACTGCAAGGAAGCCGTCGTAATGTTCGCCGAGTGTGAGCAAGGCATTGGCGAGATCGTCCATGCCGGTCGCCTCGCGCAACGCGTCCGCCGAAGAAATGACATGGGAGCAGGCAAGAAACAGCGGGTCGTCCGCCGGCGTCGGCTTGTCGAAGTCGAGTACGCGCGGAATATTGCGCGCCTTTGCGGCCAGACAAATCGGCATGCTGATATTGTCGTAGCGATTGTCGAGCATCACGGCGTCGACCTCGGCGACCGCCGCTTCCGCGTCGGCGGGCACGGCCTGGCTGAGACCCTTATTGCGCAGCGTGGCGATCATTTTTTCGCCGGCTGCGTCGATCAGAATGAGCGATGCCGATGATCGCGCGCCGGGCACGCGTAGGGCGCGGCTGACGTCGATATTTTCCCCGGCAAAAGTCCTGATGATCGTATTTGCGACCTCGTCGCTGAGATCGCCGAGCGCGCCGATATAGCTGGTGCTGGCGCCGAGACGGGCAATCGCGACCGCGGCATTGCCCGCCTGGCCGCCGCTGGTGATCAGGAATTCGGATGCCTGCACCTTGGTGCCGGCGCCCGGAAACCTGTCCACCCGCATGATGATGTCCTGCACCGCGCCGCCGGCGCAGAGAATTCTCGGGACGTGGCCTGCCGGCATGAGTTCAGTCAAAGCCGATCTCGTCCTCCACCCAGGCGCGGACAATGTGATGCGCGATCGCAACCGGCGGCGGCGTGGTCAAGTCTTGCGGGTGCTTGCGCATGAGCATTGCCACCACCTCGTCTTTACTAAACCAGCGGGCATCCTCGAGTTCCTCGCGGTCCACGACAATGTCCGTGGTCAAAGCTTCGGCGTGACAGCCGATCATCAACGACGCAGGGAATGGCCAGGGCTGCGAGGCAAAATAGACCACCCGGCCGCAGCGGATGCCGGCTTCCTCGCGCGTCTCGCGATGCACCGCGTCCTCGATCGATTCTCCCGGCTCCACGAAACCGGCAAGGCACGACCACATGTTTGGCACGAAGCGCGGGGAGCGCCCGAGCAGGCAACGCTCGCCGGTGACCGCCAGCATTATCACCACCGGATCGGTGCGCGGGAAATGCTGCGCCTGGCATTGCGCGCAGTCGCGCCGCCAGCCACCATGCACGACTTGCGTCGGTGCGCCGCAATTGGGGCAGAAGCGATGACGCGCATGCCAGTGCAGCACGGCCTTGGCTTCCGCGATCGGCGGCAGATGCTCCGGCGCGACCAGCCCCTGTACCGCGATTGAGCGCAGATCGGTAACGAGATAACGGTCATTGCTCTTGAGCGCCTCGGCGGCTTTGGGGTCGATGCCGTAGCCGAAACGGGGCAAATCCTCGATCAGCCCGAGGAATATGGTTTCGGTCGCGGGCGCGAGCGCGCGCGCTTCCGCCATGGTGAATTGCGGCTCATTGAGCGGCGCACTCTTCCTGGTGACGATGAGCTCACCGCCGATCACATAGGCGCCGGCGCGAGGATCGGCCGCAAAACCGGCCATCGCCTTGTCATCCGGGCGGCGCTCGGCGGCGCGCTCGATGCGGCTTTGCGTGTAGCCGAGGTGGGGTTTGGGACCGAGATCGGGGCGGGGCGGCATAGGCGCTGAAATTCGCACGATGATTCGATAAGCGCAATGCGCGGCGCGCTAGCGCGAAACCGGCCCGATGGCGAGGGCGCGCCGCAAGGCCTCGATGAAACCGTCGCGCGCCGCGGGCGCGTAGGCTACGGGCTTTGCGACGCCCCAGACCGGTTTGGGCCAGGCGGCGTCGCTGTGCCGGCGTGCGATCACATGCACGTGTAATTGCGGGACCTGATTGCCGAGCGCGGCGATGTTGAGCTTGTCGCATTCGGTGATCGAGCGGAGCGCGGTCGCGGTCTTGGCGATCTCGCCCAGAAGCTGGACCTGCGCATTGTCTTCGAGATCGATCAGCTCGACCAGCCCGGGCAACCGCGGCACCAGGATCAGCCACGGGTAGTTGGCGTCATTGGCGAGCAGCAGGCGCGAGAGCGCAAAGTCGCCGACGGGAACCGCGTCGGCGGCGAGTTGCGGATGCAGTGACCAGACCGATTCTACCATCGCCGTCATGACCGGGCTCGATCCGGCCATCCCTGAAACATTTCCACAGGTTCAAGCGCTTGATGGATGCGCGGGTCAAGCCCGCGCATGACGGTTGCAGGCGGGCCAGCTTGCTTTCCGCTGTTATTGGCCCGATATAAGTCCCGGGAGGTTGGCGGTGGACGAGCCACTCGCCAACCGGGTCAGATCCGGAAGGAAGCAGCCCTAACGAGCACGGATCGGGTCGCTCGTCAGCCTCCCACCTTTTCCTCGACGCGATGGATCGAGCCCGCGCCCGGCGCGGC
>DATATS010000008.1:0-6589 GCA_036268675.1 Pseudolabrys sp. | reverse complement strand
CGCGCCATGTCGCGCTCGCGATTGATGCCGGGAAAAACGATGACGGCGGCTTTCATCTAAAGCACTTCCACCCGATAATTCTCGATCACGGTATTGGCCAGCAACTTGTCGGCGGCGGCCTTGAGGGCGGCTTCCGCCTTGGCGCGGTCGCTTCCCTCGATGTCGATGTCGAACACCTTGCCCTGGCGCACCGCGGTCACGCCGGCTACGCCGAGCGAACGCAGCGCACCTTCGATCGCCTTGCCTTGCGGGTCGAGAATGCCGGTTTTCAGGGTGACGGTGACGCGGGCTTTCATCGGTGTCGGCTTATGGCATGAGTCGCGGGCGCGCGGGCGTTTATCCACCCCTAAACTAGAGACGCCGAAGCCCGGCACAAGGCCGGGCTTCGCGTAATTCACACCGTTGAAAAGGCCGCAGAACCGCGGGTTTGCCTAGCCTTTGACCAGCACCGGGCCGGCCCCACGCGGCGGCTCGCCCTCGCTCATGATGCCGAGGCGTTTGGCCACCTCGGTATAGGCCTCCAGCAGCCCGCCCAGATCGCGGCGGAAGCGGTCCTTGTCGAGCTTCTCGTTCGACTTGATGTCCCACAGCCGGCAGCTGTCGGGCGAAATCTCGTCGGCAACGACGATGCGCATCACGTCGTTTTCCCAGAGGCGGCCGGTTTCCATCTTGAAGTCGACGAGCCGGATGCCGACGCCGAGGAAGACCCCGGAGAGGAAATCGTTGACGCGAATGGCGAGCGCCATGATGTCGTCGATTTCCTGCGGCGCCGCCCAGCCGAAGGCGGTGATGTGTTCTTCCGAGACCATCGGATCGTTGAGCGGCTCGCTCTTGTAATAGAACTCGATGATCGAGCGCGGCAGCTGCGTACCCTCCTCGATGCCGAGGCGAGTTGCCAGCGAACCGGCGGCGACGTTGCGCACCACGACTTCAAGCGGAATGATCTCCACCTCGCGGATCAATTGCTCGCGCATATTGAGCCGGCGGATGAAGTGGGTCGGAACCCCGATATCGTTGAGATGCTGGAAAATGTATTCGGAGATCCGGTTGTTCAGCACGCCCTTGCCTTCGATCACTTCGTGCTTCTTGGCGTTGAAGGCTGTCGCGTCATCCTTGAAGTGCTGGATCAGCGTTCCAGGCTCCGGGCCTTCATAGAGGACCTTCGCCTTGCCTTCGTAGATGCGGCGGCGGCGACTCATCGGGGTATACCGTGGTTTTTGAAAGTCCATCGGATTTGCCGTGGCTCCTGTTAGTGACTTGATGCGAGATCCGCGGCGGCGGGACCGGAAAGTCTTGCGCGTAGAGCGCGCCAAAAGCATCCGGGCACAAGGTCAACCTAGCCGATCACCCAAGGCAGCACAATCGCGCCCACCTCACGTTTTCCACTTGATCGTTTCGCCTCATAAACACGGCCGGATGTTGCCTTGACCCTTCGCTGGCTATATGCAAGGCGCGGGGTTTCACATAGCTGCACGAAATGCGCCGGCTGGCGATCCGATTGCAGACAAAGAGGGCGACATGACGACGTTCGACAAGCGCGAGGAAGGCTTCGAGAAGCAGTTCGCGCATGACGAGGAACTGCGTTTCAAGGCGAGCGCGCGGCGCAACAAATTGCTCGGGCTGTGGGCGGCCGAAAAAATGGGGCTAACCGGAAATGACGCCGAGGCCTACGCCAAGGAAGTCGTCATGGCGGACTTTCAGGAGCCTGGCGATCAGGATGTTTTTAGAAAAATACGCCAGGATTGCGACGCCAGAAAAGTTGCCGTCACCGATCAGGATATTCGCCGCGTCATGGACGAGTTGATGGCGCAGGCGGTCGCGCAGATCAAGGTGAGCGGCTGACATGGCAACATTCTCACTCGCGCGGCGTCTGCGTGCCGGAGAGACGGTCTACTGCGGCTGGTCGGCCCTCGGCGCGCCCATCATCGCCGAAACGCTCGCGCGCGAAGGATTCTCCGCCGTGGCAATCGACATGCAGCACGGCATGTGGGATTTCGCCGGCGCCGTGACCGGCATCGGTGCGATCAACGGCGTGGGCGCGGCGCCGATCGTGCGCACCCCCTATCATGATTGGGCAACGGTCAGCCGCGCGCTCGACATGGGCGCGGAAGGCATTGTCGCGCCGCTCATCAATACCGTCGAGGATGCCAGGCAATTCGTCGCCGCCGCCAAATTTCCGCCGGTGGGCGAGCGCAGCTGGGGACCCAACCGGGCGATGGCGCTCGGCCAGTTTCCCGACATGAAGTCCTATTTGCGCGACGCCAACGATATGACCGTGACCATCGCCATGATCGAGACGCGCGAGGCGCTCGGCAATGTCGACGCAATTGCCGCGGTCAAAGGCATCGACGTCCTGTTCGTCGGGCCGTCGGACCTGTCGATCACCATGAGCAGCGGTGCGGTGCTCGATCCGCATTCCAGAGAAGTCGAGGCCGAGCTCGATAAAATCGTGGCGGCAGCCAAGAAGGCCGGCAAGGTTGCCGGGCTTTACTGTTCGACCGCCGCGCGCGCGGTCGCCATGGCCAAGCGCGGCTTCGGCTATCTCGCCGTCGGCAGCGATCTTGGACTTTTCCGCGAAGGCATCGCGGCGCACATGAAGCTAATCAAGGGCTGAGGCGGCAAGGCCGTCGAGCACGCCGGCAATTTCCCGCTCCACGTCCGCAGCTTTGGTCTCCGCGATGCGATAACCGCGCGCGGTGAAATAGCTGCGCCGCTCGGCGCGCGTCCGCGCCGACGCCTCGCTTTCCGAAGCCGGCACCAGCTCGATCACGCATTTCAGGGGAAACGACACGAAATCGGCGATGTGCGGGCCGACCGGCACCTGCCGCTTGAATCCGAGCCCCGCAAACCGCCGGTCGTTTACCAGCGCCTGCCACAAGATGCGCTCGGCCTCGGTCGGATTGCGCCGCAGCAGTCTTGCGAGACCGCGCGTTGGCGCGCGGCCGGCTGCGGCCGTGCCCTCCGCCGCGACCAGATCGCGCAGCATCTCGGCCTGCGGCCCATCGAGCACGCCGCCGCGCGCGGGACCCTTGCGTCCCTGCACGATGGCATTGACGACGCCGTGCAGCGTGCGGATGTCCTGCTGACTGGGCGCCATGCGCTGGAATATATTGCGCAGGTTGATCGCCATCGTGCCACGCTTTTCCTCGGGCCGGAAGAATTCGACTTTCTCCAGTTCGTTTTCCAACTCGGAAAAGAACGCTTCCAGTTGTTGCTTGGCCGCCGGCGGCGATCGTTCCGGCGTGGCAAAGGGAAGCGCGCCGCCGCCCGCCTGCTTGAACCATTCGTAGGCGACGATCACCACGGCCTGCGCCAGATTGAGCGAGGCAAACACGGGGTTGACCGGCAGCGTGATGATGCGGTCGGCGAGCGCGACCTCGTGGTTCTCCAACCCGTTGCGCTCGCGCCCGAATACCAGCGCGACGTTGTCGCCGGCGGCGACCCGCTCGGCCATCTCGGCCGCCGCTTGCGCTGCGCCGAGGACCGGCTTGGCCTGGTCGTGATTGCGCGCGGTTGCCGCCAGCACGAAACTGCAATCGGCGATGGCGTCGGTGAGGCTGTCGTAAAGGACCGCTCCCTCGAGCACGCGATCGGCGCCGGCCGCCATCACGCGCGCCTTTTCATTCGGCCAGCCGCGCAGCGGCTTGACCAGGCGGAGCCGCGACAATCCGAAATTGGCCATGGCGCGCGCCGCCGCCCCGATATTCTCGCCGAGCTGCGGCTCGACCAGCACGACCAGCGGCCCCGGCTGCGCGATCCAGCGTTTCGTTTTGTCGGTGCCGGCGCCCGGCATGGAAACCTCCGTTGCGGGCGGTATAGCCGCGCAAACTGCACGGGGGAAGCGTGCGTAAAGCGAGCTTCCTCCGCCCGAAACCGGATGCTATAGGGCGCGCGCCGACTCCGTCGACCAGAGGTGCCAGTATGTCAGATCTCGAAATCATGTGGACAAAGGTCGATGAAGCCCCGGCGCTCGCGACCTATTCCCTTCTGCCGATCGTCGAAGCCTTTGTGGGCGCCGCCGGTGTGTCCGTGACGTTGAAGGACATCTCGCTGGCGGGTCGTATCCTCGCCAGCGTCTCCGACAAACTGCCCGCCGCGCAACGGACCAACGACGAACTCGCCGAACTCGGCGCGCTTACGTTGAAGCCAGACGCCAACATCATGAAGCTGCCCAACATCTCCGCCTCGATCCCGCAGCTGAGGGCCGCGATCAAGGAATTGCAGGGCAAGGGCTATAGCGTTCCGGACTATCCGGAGAACTCGACGACGGATGAAGAGAGGGACATCAAGTCTCGCTATGACAAGGTGTTCGGCAGCGTCGTCAACCCGGTCCTGCGCGAAGGCAATTCGGATCGCCGCGCGGCCGGCGCCGTCAAGCAATACGCCCGTGACAATCCGCACAAGATGGGCGCATGGAGCAAGGATTCCAAAACGCATGTGGCCTACTTGCCGAGCGGCGATTATTTCGGCTCGGAAGTCTCGACGACGCTTGCGGCCGCGACCAACGCCCGCGTTGAGTTGGTCGAGGCCGGCGGCAAGGTCACCGTGCTCAAGGCAAAAACGCCGCTTCTGGCCGGCGAGATCATCGACGCGGCCGTGATGAGTCGCAAGGCGCTGCGCGCCTTCTTTGCCGAGCAGATCGAGGATGCCAGGAAACAAGGCGTGCTGTTCTCCCTGCACGTCAAGGCGACGATGATGAAGATTGCCGACCCAATCGTGTTCGGCCATGTCGTTTCCGAATTCTTTTCCGATGTGATCAAGAAGCACGACGCCACACTGAAAAAGCTCGGCGTCAATCTCAATAACGGCTTCGGCGATCTGCTAAGCAAGATCGAGACGCTACCGGAAGCCGAGAAGAAGGCGATCAAGGACGACATCGCGGCCGAGTACGCCAAGCGCCCCGGCCTCGCAATGGTCAATTCCGACAAGGGCATCACCTGCCTGCACGTTCCGAGCGACATCATCATCGACGCATCGGTGCCGGCGATGATCCGCGAAGGCGGCAAGATGTGGGGCGCCGACGGCAAGCCGCACGACGTCAAGGCCGTGATCCCCGACCGCAGTTACGCCCGCTTGTTCCAGGCGGTCATCGAGGACTGCAAGGCCAACGGCGCGTTCGATCCCAAGACCATGGGCTCTGTGGCGAACGTCGGCTTGATGGCGCAAAAAGCGGAGGAATACGGCTCGCACGACAAGACGTTCGAGATTCCCGCAAGTGGCTCGGTTCGCGTTGTCGCCGATGACGGCAAAATCCTGCTGGAGCGTCCGGTCGAGACCGGCGACATCTTTCGCATGTGCCAGACCAAGGACGCCCCGATCCAGGACTGGGTCAAGCTCGGCGTGCGGCGCGCGCGCCTTTCCAATACGCCCGCCGTGTTCTGGCTCGACAAGAATCGCGCGCACGATGCTCAGGAGATCGCCAAGGTCGAAAAGTACCTGAAGGACCACGATACCAAGGGCCTCGACATCCGCATTCTTGCTCCGGTCGAAGCGATCAAGTTTTCCCTCGAGCGCATACGCAAGGGCCAGGACACGATCTCCGTCACCGGCAACGTGCTACGTGACTATCTGACCGACCTGTTTCCGATCATGGAGCTCGGCACCTCCTCCAAGATGCTGTCGATCGTTCCGCTGTTGGCTGGCGGCGGTCTTTTCGAGACCGGTGCCGGCGGCTCGGCACCCAAGCACGTGCAGCAGTTTCAGGAGGAAGGCTATCTGCGCTGGGATTCGCTCGGCGAATTCCTCGCGCTCGGCGCATCGCTCGAACATCTGGGGCACACCCACAAGAACGCCAAGGCGCAGATTCTCGCCGAGACGCTCGACACCGCCATCGGCAAGTTCCTCAAGTTCAACCGCAATCCGGCGCGCAAAGTCGGCGAACTCGACAATCGCGGCAGCCATTTTTATCTCGCGCTGTACTGGGCGCAAGCGCTGGCGGCGCAAACCAAGGACGCAGGATTGCAAGCCCGCTTCAAACCGCTGGCCGAGACGCTCGCCAAGAACGAAGCCAAGATCAATGCCGAACTGATCGGCGCGCAAGGCAAGCCGGTCGATGTCGGCGGTTACTACCTGCCCGATTCAGCCAAGGCATCGGTTGCGATGCGGCCGAGCGCGACACTCAACGCGGCGCTGGCCGCGCTCTGACACCGCCCCCGTTGGGGGCGGCAGGTGTCTCCGAGGCCATGATCCGAAGCCGTGACCCGCTCGATGACGAACGCATCGGGCGGGTGTAATTTTTACTCGTGGCATCTCGCCCGCAACCGCGTACCGCTTGTTGCGGCTTTAGTTCACGAGCCCGTTCGGCTTTCACGGCCAGAAACTCAATGCTATAGATCCGCTAGCCTGCTCCTAAAAGGTGGCAACATAGAATGGCGAAGATCAAGGTAGCCAACCCCGTCGTCGAAATGGACGGCGACGAGATGACCCGCATCATCTGGCAGCTCATCAAGGACAAGCTGATCCACCCCTACCTCGATATCCAGCTGCTCTATTACGACCTCAGCGTCCAGAAACGCGACGAGACCAACGACCAGATCACCATCGACGCCGCCAACAAGACCAAGGACGTGGGCGTCGCGGTCAAATGCGC
>DATATS010000007.1:0-4257 GCA_036268675.1 Pseudolabrys sp. | reverse complement strand
GTGACATAGCCGCGCTTTTTCGCGGCCTTGATCATCTTCTTGACGGCGGCATCCGACAGGTCGAGCAGCGGCAGGGCGGTATCCGGCGCGCTTTCGGCTTCCTTCTCGGGGGCTACCTCTTTGACCTGGGCCTTTGCCTTCGTCGCCATCTCTAAAGTTCCTCTCCAGGACCGCCGGCGGGGGTGAAAAAACACCCCCCTATAGATAGGGATCTGACTCGATTTTTCGCGAGCCAAAAGGCGCCGGCATCCCGCCGCGCGCCCGAATCAGGTCGCCAGTGTCCTCGGAACCCGCTTAAGCTCCGATTAACCTCAAAAACCTGCGGGAATCGACCTTTATTCCACGCAGGCAGGGTTCTCTTGATGGCGCGTCACGCTCATAGGCTACGGACGCCCCGGCCGGAAGAGGCTCCGAAGCCCTCGATCAGGGCCTCGGTTCCCTCCATCCGGGACAGGCGGGCTTTGACGTCGCGCAACCGCAGGTAATTGGCTTCGCTGGCATCCTGGCCCAAGGCCTGCTCGGCTTCCTTGAGCTCCTTAGTTAGTGAATGCCACTGCCGATGCAAGGCGACAAGCTGTTGCCAGGTCACCAAAACATCCTCGGGCGCTGCATCCGGCCGCACCCCCCAGACCGAGGACGTGGTGATGGCCGCGGCCAGCCGCTCCATCGCCTCGCCGAGATTGCGGCTCTTGAGTTCGGCGCGTACGCCCTCGGCATCGAGCGCGGCCGCGTGGGCGGCAATGTCGATGAGCGCGCTTTTGATCGTTTCGGCGTCGGCATGGCGGAACTCGAGCCCGCTCAACTCCTCCAGGTGGTCGTGCAGCAGCCACGGGTAGTTGAGCGCGGCCTGCAGGATGAGTGCCTCGCGCCGCGGGATCGCGGTGCGGTGGCCGCGGTGCACCGAACTGGACGCAAGCTGCTGGCTCACCACGACATAGGGCGTGTTCTTGCCGCCGACCGCCGGGCGCTGCGAGCCACCGCCGCGCGGCTGCCACTCGCGATTGCCCCGCTCGCGCCAGTTTTGCCCCTGCCCGCGCTCGCGGAAATTGCCGCGCGAGCTTTGCGCCGGCGCGAAGAACTGCGACAGCCGCGCGTTGAAGTCCTGCCGGTAATAGCGCCGCACGGATTCGTCGCCGATCGCCGCCGTCACCGCATTGATGCGCGCTTCCAGCGCCGCGCGGCGTTCGGGCGTATCGAACGTGTGGCCTTCCGTCTCGCGCGACCACAGCATGCCGGCAAGCGGGCGCGCTGCCGCGATGACGTCGGCAATCGCGTCGCGCCCGCCCGAGCGCGCCAGATCGTCCGGGTCTTGCCCGTTGGGAAGCAGCGCGAATTTCAAACTTTTGCCGGGGAGAAGCCGCGGCATCGCCAGTTCGACCGCGCGGTAAGCCGCGCGCAAGCCGGCGCCGTCGCCGTCGAAACAGAGCACCGGCTCGTCCGCCATCTTCCACAGCAGCGCGAGCTGGTCCTCGGTCAAGGCCGTGCCGAGGGGCGCAACGGTTGCCGGAAAACCGGCCGTCACCATCGCGATCACATCGACATAGCCTTCGACCGCGACAATCGTTGCGCCGTCGTGGGCCGCCTGACGCGCGGCGGCGATGTTGTAGAGCGTCGCGCCTTTATGAAAGAGCGGCGTCTCCGGCGAATTGAGATATTTCGCCTGCGCGTCCTTTTCCAGCGCCCGCCCGCCGAAGGCGATGACGCGGCCGCGCAAATCCGTGATCGGGAACATTACGCGATCGCGAAAGCGATCGAACGGCACCGGGATGTCGTCGCCGCCGATCAGCAGGCCCGCCTCCACCATGTCCTCGACCGGTATAGAGTGCGAGCCGAGATGCTCCTTCAGCGCGAAACGCTCGTTGGTCGCGTAGCCGAGGCGGAATTTCAGCTGCGTCGCCGGATCGAGGGCGCGGTCGGCAAGATAGCCGCGCGCCTTGGCGCCCGCGCGCGCGGCCAGCGTGTCCTGGAAAAACTTGGCCGCCAGATCCATGACGTCGTGCAGCGTCTTACGCCGCGCATCACGCTTTTCGTCTTCGGGCGACACCTTCGGCAGCGCCACGCCGGCAAGCTGCGCGAGGCGTTCGACGGCTTCCGGAAACGCCACGCCCTCGGTTTCCATGACGAAGCCGAAAATGTCGCCGTGCTTGCCGGAGGAGAAATCGTGGAAGAAGCCCTTCTGGTCGTTGACCGTGAACGAGGGCGACTTCTCCTTGTTGAACGGCGACAAGCCCACGAACTCGCGGCCCTGTTTGCGCAGCTTCACGCGCCGGCCAACCACATCCGATACCGGCAGGCGGGCGCGCAATTCATCGAGGAACTGGGGCGTGAAGCGCATGGCGTTTGGTTTGGCCGAATCGGTTAGCCAATCATAGGCCGACGAATCGGGCGGATGCAGGAACCTGCCTGACCTGCCGGGATTCGAGGCCTTTTCCCAGTTATTCACAGGCACCGCGACGCCGAGCCCGAGCCGCCAGTCGGCTTCAGGCCGATTGTTTCTATATGATCGCGCCGAAAGCCGGATTCTCAGTACCCGGTTTCGACCCGAAACCGGCGGCGGCGAGAAGCATGCTGTTCTTCCTGACAACCAGCCCGTTATGGCTATCGGCCCTCATCCTGATCGGCCCCACGACCGCGTTCGCCATGGCGGGGCCTTTTATCATCCGCCGCTTCGTCAGCCTGAGCCGGCTGCGCACCAACAATGAGGTTGCCGGTTTCAAGTTCGCGACCGTCGGCGTGCTCTATGCAGTCTTGCTGGCGTTCGCGGTCGTCGTCGTCTGGGAAAAGTTCAACGATGCCGACAACAGGGTGGCTGCGGAAGCGGGCGCGGCGGCAACGGTCTATCGCCTGGCGAATGGAATCGGCGGCGACCAAGGCGCCGCCATCCGCAACGTCATGAACAATTATCTCAACCTGGTGATTGCCAAGGACTGGCCTGCGATGCAGCAGGGCCGGGCGAGCCACGCGGCGACCGACGCGCTCAGCGAGATTTATATGTCCGTTCTCACTTTCCGCCCGGCCGACAATTCCGGGGCGATTCTTCTGGGCGAACTGCTGCGTCAGGTCGATCTGGTCAGCCAGTCGCGCCGCGCCCGTCTGGTCACCGCGGACGGCATCGTGCCCGGCGTGATCTGGGTGGTGCTGTTTTCCGGCGCCGTGCTGACGATCGGCTTCACATTCTTCTTCGGCACCAAAAACATCCGCGCCCAGGCGGCGATGACGGGCGTGCTGTCGATCCTGATCTTTGCCGGGATGCTGACGATCATTTCCATCGACCGTCCCTTCGCCGGTCCGGTCAATGTCGGCCCCGAAGCTCTCGTCGCGGTGTTCAACGATTTCGGCGCGATGACGCCCCACTGATCTGCTTCGCCGCCGATGACGCGCGGGCGTTTGCCGCCGATATTGCAGCTTCGCCTTCACCTCACTCGGCTAGCCGCTCCGTTTCACCGCGGCGAAACGGGCGCCGCCGAGCGCGCCTTCCTGAACCAGCGCGACAAGGCGGACATAACTTTCATAGAAGGCGTCGTGGCCGGCGGCGGTTTTGGCCCGTTCGGCCTCGCCCCGCAGTTTGAGATACATCGCAAGGCGTTCCTTCAGGACCACGGCCCACTCCGCGGTGAGGTCCTGCGTCGAGGCGAGCCCAAAGCCGCAGCCTTCGATCGACGCAACATAGTCGGGCAGCGCAAGCAGGTTGGTGACGGCCATGCCCTGCCACATCAGCCGCGCGTCGGCATCCGACAGCGGGCGGTGCGTCACCCAGTCGGTGAAGGCAAGCCGGCCGCCGGCTTTCAGGATGCGATGCGCCTCGGCGAGCGCCCGCGCCTTGTCCGGCACGTGCAGGAGCGCTTCCTGGCTCAGCACGGCATCGACGCTTGCGTCGGCAAGTGGCACCGCCATCACGTTAGCCTCGATGACACGCACTTTATCCTGGAGGCCGACCAGACGGGTCAGATCGTTGGCGCCGCGCACGCGCACCGGCGTCAACTCGATGCCGGTGACATCGACGCCATAGTGCTGCGCATAGTAGCGCGCCGGACCGGCGAGCCCGGCGCAGAAATCGACGACACTCTCACCGGGTTTGAGCTGGGCTGCTTGCGCCAGCGCGTCATTGGCGGCGAGGCCGCCATAGTGATCCTGATCGTGCGGCAGCAATTCGTCCGGCGCGACATCGTCGAGATGGCCGCGCGCAGCCGTCAGCTTGGCGCGGATGATGTCGGCGGAGATGGGATGGCGCTCGTAAAAGTCGATCGCCGAACGGAT
>DATATS010000006.1:0-4354 GCA_036268675.1 Pseudolabrys sp. | reverse complement strand
TTGTCCGCCCGCCCGGTTTTCAGAACAGCCACCGGGTCGTTGATCACCGGCGCCCCGCTCCGCTTGACCAGCCGGGCCGCTGCCTCGAGCGCCGGCCTGCATTGATCGGCGTCGCCGATTGCGTTGAAGATCAGACGATGTGGCGGCAGCGCCGCCGACGGATCCATAAAATCCGTAACGATCACCGATGTCAGGAATATGCGGTCGTCCAGAAACGACGCGGTCGGAATGTTGCCGTCGCCGGACGAGACCAGCAGCAACAGCGGTATCGGCGGCTTTGTTCCGCGATACGGCAAGGTCGAGACGGAGTGGCCGGAAAATCCAGACTGGAGATGCGTTCTTGCCTCGTTGCGCTTGCCAAGCGCCGCGAGCACCGCGCCCAGCCCTTGATGCGCCTGCGGGTGCCGTGGATCGAGATTGAGCGCCGTCTCGTAATGCTTGCGCGCCTTTTCATACTCGCCACCGCGCAGCATCAGATTGGCCAGGTTGACCTGCGCCATCGGATTTTGCGGATGATGCTTGGCGGCCTCGGCATAGACACGGCAGGCCGCCGCAATAAGACCCATCGACGACAGCAGATTGCCGAATTCGTTGAGCGCGCTGAAATTCCGCGGCTTGCGCAGCAGAATGGCGACGAAGGCTTGTTGCGCTTCGACGCGCCGATCGAGAGCGCCGAGCAAGGCCGCCCGCTCGATCTCGACGTCCATCGCATCGGGCTTTTCCGCGAGGATGGCCTCAAGCTCCCTCAAGCGTTCCGCTTGCGCCGCGCGCGGCGGCCAGGCGCCGTCCGGCCCCTCGTCATGCGGGTCGTTTATTCTCATGGATGGCTGTCTAGGCGGCATGCTCTCGCTCGATTTCAGACGGTGGCTGGACTGCGGATACGTCATCCGACTCAAACTTGAAGCGCCTGCCATGCACGTTGATCGCCGGCATCACGCCGAAATGATTGCCGCCGAATGCCCTGATCCGGCGCTCCAGCTCCGCCGCTGAAATGTCGAGCGGAATGTCGCACAGAGCCGCGTAATGACGGCGGGTGTTCTTGCGCTGGCTCCAGCGGATTGGAAGCTCCCCGAGCGGTTCGCCTTGCGTAAGTGACGCCAGCAAGCGCCAGAATATCTTGGCCAGATTCACGAAGGCGAGCTTCTCCAGCTCGCCGACAGTACTGTCAGGCGAAATATCAAAGCGCTCGACCGCGACGATCGGACCGGCATCGACCCGCTCGATCATGCGGTGCGCGGTTGCGCCGAAATCTCTCGCGCCGTGATAGACGGCAAACTGCGAAGCAGCCCAGCCGGGATATTCCGGCGGCCCGGGATGAAAATTATACGCGCCGTATCCCAGTTGATTGAGCACGCATGCCGGCACCACGACAGGCGTGACAAAGGCGATGAGGCGCGCTTCCGGCAAGACGTGCGACTGGATCGCCATGACATCGGCCAATGTTTCGGCCGCGTGCACCGTCAACCGCGGATTCTGCTTGCACAGCGCCGACCCTAAAGCCGGCTGCTCTGCTTTTCCGGCGAGTAAAACGATCGTGTCGAGCACGGGGTTGCCCCATGATGCGGTCGCCCTGCTCTCTCGAATGACCGAAACTTGTTAACGGCCCATTAACCATGCGGCCGCAGCGTCCCCACGACTTGCGCAATCGCACTCGGCCAGTCGCCGATGCTCGGCTGGCGGAAGAGCCGCGCCGTGGGATACCAGGGGCTATCATTGCGATCGATCAGCCAGCGCCAGTCGGCGTAAAACGGCAGTAGAACCCATACCGGCTTGCCCAGCGCGCCGGCGAGATGCGCCACCGATGTATCGACCGAGATCACCAGATCGAGTTGATCGATCGCCGCGGCCGTGTCGCTGTAATCGCCGAGATGCCGGCTCAGATCCGTCACGCCGCTCGCGGCCAATCGCTGCGCATCGCCGTCGCGCAGATCCTTTTGCAAACTGACGAACTGCGCATCGGCAACATCAAACAAAGGCGCGAGCACATCGAGCGGGATGGAGCGATTGCGGTCGTCGGCGTGGGTCGGGCTGCCCGACCAGACCAGCCCGACGCGGCGTCCAGAGCGGGATGGCAGACAATCACGCATGCGCTCGACGCTTTCCCTGGGCGCGACGAGATAGGGCGTATCCGCGGGGATCGTTGAGAGCTCGGTGCGGAACGCCAATGGCAGGCTCAATAGTGGACAGTGCCGGTCGAAACCCGCGATCGCCTCGCCGCTGCCGATCACCCGAACGCCATCGCCGAGTTGCGTCAGCAGCGATTTCAGCGGCGGCTGAACCTCAACGATCACCTGCGCGCCGCGCTTCGCCAATAACGGTGCGTAACGCGCAAATTGAATGGTGTCGCCGAAGCCCTGTTCGGAATGCAGCAATATCGTCTCACCGGCGGCGATGGGTTCGCCCAGCCACCACGGTTGCGTAAAATCACGTTTCCGTTTGAGCCCCTCGCCGCGCTTCCACCGCCACTCATATTTTTCGAAACCGCCCCGATAGTCGCCGAGACGAAGCTTCAGCAGAGCCTCGTTCCAGTGCGCGTTCGCATAGTGTGGGTTGGTTGCAACCGCGGCGCGACAGCAAGCAAGCGCCTCCTGATGACGACCAAGAGCCGCCAAGGCGTTGCCTTTGTTGTACAGCACCTCGGCGTGAACGGGGTTGATCGTGAGGGCGCGATCGAAGCAGGCCAATGCTTCATCGGTGCGGGCGACTTTCTGCAAGGCATTGCCACGATTGTTGAGGGCCTCGACAAAATCGGGATCGATGGCAAGCGCCCGATCGTAACTTGCCAGCGCTTCATCGCTCCGCTTGAGCGATTCAAGCGCGGCGCCGAGATTATTATGAGCCTTGGCGTAATCGGGCTTGATCGCGATCGCCCGCTCGAAACATTTCAACGCCTCCGCATTGCGGCCAAGTTTTCTCAGGACGCTGCCCTGATTATAGAGCGTATCGGCCGAGTTGGGCTTGATCTCCGCCGCCCGGCGGAAGCTTTCAAGCGCTTCCTCGTCGCGGCCCAATCTTTCGAGCACCGAACCGCGATTGATGTGCGCCTCCAACGAGCGCTTTTTGATCGACAGGACCTGATCGAAAATCGCGAGCGCGTCGTCATGCCGTTGCAGCGCGTTGAGCACAAGGCCGTAATTGAGCAGCACCTCGGGCGATTTTGGCCGCGCCTTCAGCGCGCTCGACATAAGGCGCAGAGCGGCCGCGAGTTCGCCGCGATTGAGCTTGACCAGCCCCAGCATGTGCAACGCATCGAAATAATCGGGCCGCACCGCGAGGACATCGGAATAAAGCTTGTCGGCCTGGGGCATCTGCCCGCGTCGATGACAGTCAAACGCCTGCTGGATGGTTTGCTGAAGATTAAAGGCCTGGGGCTTTTGCAATTGGGCCATCGATTGCGATCAACGCTCCAACCATGCTGGCCGACACATAAATTGGGTCTGCTGAGTCGTCCAGTCCGGAGCGCACCGGGCCGCGCAGATGTTGTTGCAATTTTTCCCATGCGAACGGCACCGTGATTAACGATGCGTTAACCAATGCACTTAACTAAAGCGTAGTAGTCCCGATGGATACTCCCGTCCGACCGTTCATGGGGAACGGAGGTCCAGGAAGGATTCTTTCTATGAGTAACATTACGCTTTCGGCAGGTGTGCGTCAGAACCTGCTCTCGCTGCAGAACACGGCCAGCCAGTTGGCCACGACGCAAAACGCGCTCGCGACGGGCAAGAAGGTCAACTCCGCCCTCGATAACGCGAACGAGTACTTCACGTCGCAGTCGCTCACCAACCGCGCGAATTCGCTCAGCAACCTGCTGGACGGCATCACCAACGGCATCAACACGATCCAGGCCGCCAACAACGGCATCTCGGCGATCACCAAGTTGGTGCAGTCGGCACAGTCGCTTACCACGCAGGCGCAACAGACCACGGATTCGTCCGTGCGGTCGAGCCTTGCCACGCAGTACGGCGCGATCCTGACCCAGATCGACCAGCTCGCTGGCGACTCGGGCTATAACGGCACCAACCTGATCAGCGGCAACAGCCTGACGCTGACCCTCAACGAAACCGGCACGTCGACTGCGACGGTTACCGGCGTCACCGACACCTCTTCCGGCCTCTCGATCTCGGCCGCGGCGAGCTCGTGGGCTGGTGACACCGACATCGCGGCCGCCGCCACCGACCTGACTGCCGCTCTGACGACCCTTCAGTCACAGTCGGCGTCGTTGAGCTCGAGCTTGTCGACCATTCAGATCCGCTCGGACTTCACGAAGGCGACCATCAACACGCTGCAGACCGGCGCTTCGGCGCTTGTGGCAGCCGACAGCAACGAGGAAGGCGCGAACTTGCTGGCCTTGCAG
>DATATS010000005.1:0-1928 GCA_036268675.1 Pseudolabrys sp. | reverse complement strand
GCGCTTGAATGGCGCAGCGGCGCCGGCATGACGGCTTATACGATTGCAAAAACCGGCGTTGCTGCCTTGACGGTAGCTCTGGCCGAGGAAGTAGCCAAAGACGGCATCCTGGTGAATGCCGTGGCGCCCTCGATCATGGACACTGCCGCCAACCGCAAGGCAATGCCGAAAGCCGATTTCAACGCATGGCCAAAGGTTGAGGAAGTGGCGGCGGCGATTTTGTTTCTGGCGTCGCCAGACAACAAGGTCACGCGCGGCGCGATCGTGCCGGTTTACGGAAAGATCTGACTCACCCCGCAACCGGGACCAGCTCGAGCGGCGGACGCAACAGACGCTGCACGGCGCTGGAGGCCGCGACCGTGCGAGCTTCCGCGTAGCTCTCGTGGTTCTTCTCGATGTCGTCGAGATCGTATTGGTAATTCACCATCAGCCCACAGGCCTGCGCCATGGCCTTGTCCGACGTGTCGGCCAGCCAGTTGATGCGCTCGAGGCGCGCGCCATTGCCGAGATGAAAGCGCGCCACCGGATCGACCGGTAGCCCGCGTCGGCTGCGCGCGCGCAGGAAATACCACGCCGCCGCCCGCATCAACGGGTCTTGCAGGCGCGCCGCGGTTTCCGCGTCCCGCCACCAGTCCGGTGAATCGAGCGGCGCCAGCCCCGCCTTGTCGGCATCGGTCAGTGCAGCGGATTTTTCCTGCGCGCGTTCCGCGGCAAGCCATGCGGCAAAACCGGGCACCGGCGATAGCGTCACGAATGTCGAAAGCTTCGGCACATCGCGACGGATATCTTCGACCACCTGCTTGATCAGGAAGTTGCCGAACGACACGCCGGCCAACCCACGCTGGCAATTGGAGATCGAATAGAACACGGCGGTGCGCATCTTGTCGGCTTCGACCACTTCGCGTTCGGTGGCGAGAATGGGCGCGATTGCCGCCGGGATGTCGCGCATGAGCGCGACCTCGACAAAGATCAAAGGATCGTCCACCAGCGCCGGATGAAAAAAAGCGTAGCAGTGGCGGTCGGGCGGATCGATGCGCCGGCGAAGGTCTTCCCAGTCGTGGATCGCGTGCACCGCTTCGTAGCGGATGATCTTCTCCAGCACGATCGCCGGCGTCGACCAGTCGATGCTGCGCAATACGAGGAAGCCGCGATTGAACCATGACGAGAACAGATGGACGAAGTCCTCGTCCACGGCGATCAGATCGTCGCGGTTGCCGAGCACGTCCATGAGCTGCTCGCGCATGTGCACCAGCGCGACAGTGCCGCCGGGCGCGAGATTGAGGCGGCGGAACAATTCCTGACGGCGCGGCTCGGATGCGGCATGCACTTCCGCCGCGGTGTCGTCGCCCGGCTTCGCACTCCAGACATCGATCGCCGCCCGCATGCGCGCCGGCTCGGATCCAAACCGCTGCGCCAAAGCCTCGAAAAAGGCGATGCGCGGTCCAGTGGTCAGCTCGTCGTAACGCGCGAGAATTTCGCGCGCCAGCGCGACGCCGGAGGCCTCGCCGCGCCCCGAGAGAAGGTCCTCGCATAATTCAACAAGGTTCTCGGAGCGCGCCGCCCCCTCGCCGCGCCGGTCGCGCGCGCGATCGAGCAAGGCGCGTCCGCGCTCGGAAATCGTCTGCAGCAGCTCGCCGAAAAACGAGGAGTTCATGGAAAGCCCCTGACCGTTCAGACGTACGGCCGCCGTCGGTTACTTGCCGGCGCCCATCAAATGGTTCGGCAGCCATGTGGCTATTTCAGGGAATATACACAAGATCACGATCGCCAGCATCATGCAGATCACGTAGGGCAGCGTCCCCCACATGATCTTGGTCACCGGCACGTCGGGCGCGATGGCGCTGACGATATAGATGTTGAGGCCGACCGGCGGATGGATCAGGCCGATTTCCATATTGATGGTCAGGATCACGCCGAACCAGACCGGA
>DATATS010000004.1:0-2907 GCA_036268675.1 Pseudolabrys sp. | reverse complement strand
TAGGGCACCTGCGCGGTAACGACGCGCGACCTGGTGCCGACGGCGCGGGCGAAGGTTATTCGCGGCGCGCTGTTGAGCCGGGCGTTTGTCTTCGCCGAATCCACCGCAACCGGATCGATGTCGCCGGCGACCACGCGCTGACGGAGAATCTTCGCCGCCGCGATCGCCAGCACGCCGGAGCCGGTGCCGATGTCGAGGACCCGGCGCGCGCGACCCCGCTTTGCCAGAGCGTCGAGCGCCAGCAGGCAGCCGCGCGTGGTGCCGTGATGGCCGGTGCCGAAGGCGAGCGCGGCCTCGATCTCGATGGCGATGGCGTTCGGCCTGACGCGGGCGCGGTCGTGCGCGCCATGCACGACGAAACGTCCGGCCGTGACCGGCTTCAGGCCGGAAAGGCTTTGCGCCACCCAGTCGGTTTCGGCGAGCGGCGCGACCGTGAGCGCCCGCGCGGCCTCATCGCCGCCGGCGCTTGTGACCAGCGTGCGCAACGCGGCTTCGTCCGGCGGCGCGCCGAAATGCACCGCCACCTCCCATTGCCCGTTGTCGCCTTCGAACGCGGCGCAGACGCAGGTCTCCGGATCGAGACAGTCGGCCAGCACACCCGCGACGCGTCTGGCGGTCGCTTCGTCGCAGGCGAGGCGGGCAACGGTCGTGGTGCTCATGCCCGCAATTTACAGCGGTTGGTGAACCGGCTGGCAATGGCTATGTAGGGCAGGCATGACAATTCAAGCGCCGAGCTCAAATGAAACGGGAGTCCTGGATCTCGCCCGCCGCAGCGGCTGGCCGGACGATCTGCGCGTGCTGGTCGAACGCTATCCACGCGAGCAATGGGAGGGCCACGCCAATCTGGGCGAGATGGCGCGGTTCTGGCTGTCGCGCCACGCCATGTTTCGCGAGCTTGCCGCCACGATGCGGGAGATCGAAACGCAATTCCGCAGCGGCGCGCTGACGCCGGCGGAATTCCCGCGCCAGTTCGTGCCAAGGCTGCAATTTTTGCTGTCGCAGCTGGAGACGCACCACCAGATCGAGGATTTTCATTATTTTCCGATTTTCCGCGCCGCCGACGAACGGCTGGCGCGCGGCTTCGACGTGCTGGAAGGCGACCACCACGCCATCCATGCCGACATGGCGGCCACGGCCGAAGCCGCCAACGCGCTGTTGCGCGCGCTGCAAGGCGACGCGGACATGCTGCGCCGGCGCGGCGACGACTACGCCGCCGCCAGCGGCGCGTTGCTCAAGGGGCTGATCCGCCATCTCGACGACGAGGAAGACCTGATCGTGCCGCTAATCCTCGACCGCGGCGAGGATGCGCTCGGCGTCAAGCATCTGTAGCGCGGCTGCTCAGTGCCGTTTGAAATACTGCACCTCGCGCTCGTGTTTCTGCGCGGCCTTTTTGCTTGAAAAGGTGCCGAGATTTCGCCGCTTGCCGGTGCGCGGATTTTTCTTGCGCGAATAGAGCCGCCACTTGCTGCCTTTGAGTTTGCGGATCATGCGTCAGCGCCCATAGCGGTCGTAAGGATAGCCGTCATAGCCGCCGTAATTGGGGCGCGCGTAGGTAGGCCGCGCCGGATAATAATACGTGCGCGGCTGCTCGCTGTAATAATAACCACGCGGCGGCGGAAGGCTGCCGGTGGTGATGTCGTCGTCGTTCTCAGTCCCCGTCGCGGGCTCGCCAGCGCCCGCACCGAAGAAGCCACGCTGCGGCTGCGGTTGCCGCTGCGCCACCAGCGGCGCGCCGCGCGCCGGCGTCACGCCGGTGAGCACGACCATCGTATTGGCCATCTTCTGCTGCTTGACCAGCGCCCACAGCGCTGCGGCATGTGCCACCGACAGCCGCACGCAGCCATGCGACACCGGCTGGCCGATGCTGGCGTGATTGGTGCCGTGAATGGCGTGGCCCTTCATGGTGAAAAAGATCGAATAGGGCATCGGCGCGTCGTCCCATTCGCGGCTGAAATGATCGCGATCCATGCGGAACGGCCGGAAGGTGCCGCTCGGCGTGTCCATGCCGCGCCGCCCGGTCGACACCGGCCAGCGGTAAAGCGGCTGGTCGTCGAGCGAGACGGTCATCTGCTGCGTGGATTTATCGACCTGAATGAGCAGCGTGGCGGATGCGCGCAAAGGCCCCGCCAGCATGAGCACGGCGCAGGCGGCAACGAGCAGGGTGAGGCGGCGCAGACACATGCCTTACAATCCTTCATCCCCGGCTGAGGTTCCCAGCATCACCGCGCGCGCGGCGGCATTAAGGCGGCATTGCGCCGCGTGGGGCGGGAATGAGGAGGCCTTTAGTCCAATACCGGGCCGCTCTAATGTTTGCGAGCGTCGACGCGGTAGCCGATGATCGTTGCCTCGCCCAGCGCTTTGGCGGCTTCCAGCCGGTGCAGGCCCTCGATCAGCACGAAACGGTCGCCGTCCGCGCGCACCTTGATCGGCGTCTGCTGGCCGTCCTTGAGCATGCTCTGCACGATCTCGTCCACGCGCGCCTGCTCGAGCGTTTTGCGGCGCGCGACCGGCACGTAGATATTCGCGACAGGGAATTTCTCGGTCTTCATCATGGCGGAGCGGAGGGTAGCACGGATTGAGGCGCGCGACGCCGCTCGCTGCGTTCCCCGGACGCGGCGCAGCACGGAGTAAAGCGGAGCGGTGCAGCGCTGATCCGGGACCCAGCTTGCTTGTAACCGGAGCCCCGCCGCCCTACCGCCTTGCCGGCCTGGTCAGCGCCTCTTCGATGGTGCGCGGCCGCCGGCCGCCGACCACCTGGGCGACGCATTTGCCGTCCGGCGCGCACGACACGATGCAATCGGTGCCCGTGCCGCCCTTGCAGTCGGTGCCGCAGCCGTAGCGTTTCGGCCCTTGCGTGAATTTGCCGCCGACCTTGGTGCAGATGGCTTTGAGCTCGTCGGCGCTCGT
>DATATS010000003.1:0-8032 GCA_036268675.1 Pseudolabrys sp. | reverse complement strand
ATCGGCTTCGGCCGCACGCCGATCTCGAAGGGCGACGAAACGCGCCTCGCCAGCCCGTGCAACGTGTTCGCCAAGGCGCTCGGCGACGTGAAAATGCTGGCGAAGGTCAGACAGGGCGCGACCGTAAAAGTCAGCAAGGTCGCCTGAGCTTTATTTGCGGCGGTGGGTGGTTTGTCCGCGCACCATGCTGAGCGTGAGATCCCAGACGTTGCGGATGTTCACCATCACCAGCAGCAGCAAGCCGCCGGCCAGAACGTGGAACGACCATTCCTGGCCGTTGAGGATCATGACGGCGGCGGCGAGCGCGGCGAAATAGCCGAGGGCCGGCAACATCCCATAGGCGAGCCGGTCTTCGATATCATCGGTAAATCCGGCGAGAAGCCGCGCGCTGATGATCGCAGTGCTCACGATGCCGATGAGCGCGGTCAGCCCGATCAGAGCCGCAAACGAATGTGCCGATTGCGATGGCATCAGCCCGAACGACGCCATCAGGAATACGAAGGCGAAATGACTCACCACCGGGCTCATATACATGCGCGTCGCGGTGCGACTTTTCGCGGTGAGAATGCCGGCGCCGAGTGAGGCGGCAACAAACATCAGCGCGAGGAGAGTCGCGCCGGCGGTGCCGACCAGCACAAAAAAATCGTGCCATTCATGCAGCGCGCGAGCGAAATCCATCGCGCGCTTAGCCCCGTCCGACGAACGGCATCTTGTTCGCCATCACCGTCATGAACAGCACATTGGCGTCGAGCGGCAGGCTCGCCATGTAGACCACCGCGTTGCCGACATGGTCGGCGCTCATGCGCGGCTCCGGCATCTTGCGGCCGTCGGGCTGTAACACGCCGTCCGCCATGCGCTCGGTGAGCGGCGTTACCGCGTTGCCGATGTCGACCTGTCCGGCGCAGATGTCGTATTGCCGGCAATCGAGCGAGGTGGATTTGGTCAGGCCCGTAATGGCGTGCTTGGTCGAGGTGTAGGCGACCGAGAACGGGCGCGGCGCGTGCGCGGAGATCGAGCCGTTATTGATGATGCGGCCGCCGCGCGGCGACTGGTTCTTCATGATCTTGATGGCTTCCTGCGTGCACAGGAACATGCCGGTCAGATTGGTCGCCACGACATTTTGCCAGGTCTCGAACGGCAGGTCTTCGAGCGGCACCGGCGGCGCGCCGATGCCGGCGTTGTTGAACAGCACATCGAGCCGGCCGAAACTGGATTTGACCTTGGCAAAGAGTTCGAGGACGGAGTCGCGCTTCGACACGTCGCTCGGCACCGCGAGCGCCTGCGAGCCCGCGGCGTTCACTTCGCCCGCGACCTTGTCGAGCATGTCCTTGCGGCGTCCGGCCAACACCAGACTGTAGCCGGCTTTCGCCAGTGTGATCGCCACCGCGCGGCCGACGCCGGTACCGGCTCCCGTGACAAGCGCAACCTTTGCCGTTTCGGCCATGGACTATTCCTTCCCTGCACTGATGGTTGCAGGGGACATAACATAAAACGGCGTGCCGGCCATCGGGGCCGCCGCCTTGCGAGGATGCAAAAGGGGATTGTTTAGCCGGCGAGCGCCGCCGGCTCGTCGGCCGGGCGGAAGGAGCCGGGCGCGCCCAGCCGCGCGGTGATCTCGTCCGCGCTCATCGCCTTGCCGAAGCGATAGCCCTGCATCGAATGCACGCCGGCGGCGCGCAGGAACAGATGCTGGTCGGCGGTCTCCACACCTTCCGCCGTCACCTTCATGCCGAGACCGCGGCCGAGGCTGACGATGGCGTGCACGATCGCGGCGGCGTCCGCCGCTTTTTCAATAGAGCGTACGAAGCTCTGGTCGATCTTGAGCTTGTCGAAGGGGAAGCGGCGCAGATAGAGCAAGCTCGAATAGCCGGTGCCGAAATCGTCGAGCGCGATTCGCACGCCGAGCGCCTTGAGCCGCAACATCGCGGCCTCCGCGCTTTCCACGTTGCCGACCAGCATGCTTTCGGTGAGTTCAAGCTCAAGCCGGGTGGGGTCGAACTTGCTCTCTTCGAGCGCATGCTCGACGACGTCGACGAAGTCGGTGCGGCGGAATTGCATCGGCGAGACATTGACCGCGACGCTCAGGCTCGGCCACGCCATGCCGTCGCGCAACGCGCGGCGCAGCACCCAGGCGCCGAGTTCGATGATCAGTCCGCTGCGCTCCGCCACCGGAATGAATTCGCTCGGCGGAATAGCGCCACGTTCGGGATGCGTCCAGCGGCACAGGGCCTCGACGCCGAGCAAGGTCTCGCCGCTATTGTTGACCAGCGGCTGGTAGAGCAGTTCCAGTTGATCGTTCTCGATGGCTTCGCGCAGGTCGCCTTCCAGCAATTTGCGGCTCGACAAATCGGCGTCCATCACCACGTCGTAGATGCAGGCGCGGTTGCGGCCTTCGTTCTTGGCGCGATAGAGCGCCATGTCGGCATAGCGCATGATGTCGGCGGCGGTGCCGCAATTGCGGTCTATGACTGCGATTCCGATCGATGCGCCGATGATGATGTTTTGCCGATTGATGGCGTAGGGCGCGCAGATCGCCATGATGATGCGCTGGGCAATCGCCATCATTTTCAGGCTATCGTCGCCGATCGAGGAGATCACGGCGAATTCGTCGCCGCCCAGTCGCGCTACCAGATCGTCGCCGCGGAGCGTGTGCGACAGGCGCAGCGTCACATTGCGGATCAACTCATCGCCGACGTGGTGGCCAAGCGTGTCGTTGACATCCTTGAAATGGTCGAGGTCGATGTAAAATACCGCGGCTGGCGAGGAGCCGTTGCGGACCTCGTCAATCACGGATTCCAGCCTCTCGCCGAAGAAGATGCGGTTAGGCAGACCGCAGAGCGGGTCATGCATCGCAAGATGGCGCAGCCGCGATTCGCCGGCGGCGATCGCGACCGCGGTGCGGCGCATGTAGCGCAGCACGAACGCGGCCAGCAGCGCGAAGCCGGCAAGGGCGACGGCAATGAACGGGATGACGTTGTGGACGATCTCGGCGCCCGGCTGCTTCGGCGTCCATGCGAAACGTGCGATCTCGTTGCCCTCGCGGCCGTCGAGTTCATAGACCAGATCGCCGCTCGGAGCCTGCTCCCGCCCCATTGCGCGCAGATGCGCGAGCCGCAATTGAGCGGCGATGCCGGCGAGCACACCGCGGTCGATGAATTTCACCGACATCATAATCGGCGCTGCGACGTCCTGCCCCGATGGAATTCCCTCAATGGGTCCGATCGCAACCGCGGCGACGACCGCGGCGCGCCCCATGATCTGCCGGATGACGGCCGCGCGTTCGTGTGCGCCGCCTTCGGTCAGGCTCGGCTCGGTCAGTCGGATCGCGTTGTGCAGCGCCGGTTCGCGCCCACGCATGTAGTCGAGCACCGACATGAGATCGGGTTTGGCATGATCGATCCAACTGGGATCGACCGGTCTGCGGCCGAACTGCGTGTAGATCGGAGCGTCCGTGCCGTTGAAGATGAAAACGTAGTCGTGGTCGAAATAGGTCTCCAGCCAGAGCCCGACATGCTCACGCGCCCACTCCGGATCGAAAGTGTTGCGAATATTTTCAATGGCGCCTTCGGATGTCGCTACGCTCTTGACCTCGCGCAGTACGCGCTCGCCGAAATTCGTGAGCGCGCGCGAGAACAATTGCTTTTCGTGCCCGACCGCGACCTCGTCAGCGCGTTGCGCCGACGAGAGCACGGCGACGACGATGCAGACGATGGCGACGGCGACAATGACGCCGATCGGGACCACGACGCTCAGACGCGCGCGATCCCAACTCGTATACTGACGTTCGTCGGAGGCGCGAGGGCTGGCCATTGCCGGCAAGGTTTGCCCCTTAAGGTATGTTCGTTATTGGACTTTTCGCGGCAAAACCTAGGGGAGAAAGCTTGCTATTCGCTTTCGTTTCGGTTTCCGCCCGATTCCGTGCGCGGAAGGACGCCCAAATTGCGCACCGACGTTAACCAATGGTAAAGGCCGCGCCGCGGAAACGGAACTTTCAGGCCGGGCTGCGGTAGGGCGGGCGCGGAATCGCCATGTGAGCGGCGCGCAACGCCCCCGACCAGCGCTCGCGCAAATCCTGGAAATAGGGCTCGCCTGGCTCGATGCGGTAGTTGACCTCGGAATTGCAGGTATCCCGGCGCACTACCAGCAGGTCGATGGGCAACCCGACCCCGAGATTCGAGCGCATGGTGGAATCCATGGAGATCAGCCCGATCTTGAGACCGTCATAGAGATCGGTGTCGAAGCCAATGGCGCGGTCGAGCACCGGCTTGCCGTACTTGTGCTCGCCGATCTGCAAATAGGGCGTGTCGGTGGTGCATTCGATGAAATTGCCGGCCGAGTAGATCATGAACAGGCGCAACCGGCCGCCCTTGATCTGGCCACCGAACAGGAACGAAACGTCGCTGTCTACTTCCGCGGAGGCGAGCGCCTTGCCCTCCATGTTCTGAACCTCGCGGATGGCCTTGCCGACACGCTGGGCGGCCTTGAACATGCTGGGTGCATTCATCAGCGTTTCGACTTCGCCGGTCTCGGGATTTTCCATACCCTCTGTCAGGGTCGAGCGCACCGATTGGCTGAGCGACAGATTGCCGGAAGAGGCGAGCGCCATGATGCGTTCGCCCGGCTCGGTGTAGACATGCAGCTTGCGGAAGGTCGAGACATTGTCGACGCCGGCATTGGTACGCGTGTCCGCGATCATCACCAACCCGTCACGCACCAGAACTCCGCAGCAATATGTCATTTGGCCCGATTGTGCTTTCATGATTCCCCAGCGGCGGTACGGTTATAGCGAGCGGCCCCCGCATTCGGCAATGTCGGGGCGTTCGCTCCCGTCAATTTCACTAATTCTGGGCCTGCTGGTGTGCCTGATCGACATTGACGGCCACTCGCAACGTCTCCCCGCTGCCACCGTAGCGCGTGCCGCGCACCGGCGACGCGCCCAGATAATCGAGCCCGACCGCAACCCGCACATGCGCTTCAGTGGTGCCGATGCCATTGGTCGGATCGAAGCCGACCCATCCCAGATCGTCGACATAGGCTTCGGCCCAGGCGTGGCCGGCTTCCTGCGCGGTCACACCGTCGATGCGGTGGAAATGACCGCCGACATAACGCGCAGGGATTCCGGTCTGGCGCGCCGCCGCAATGAAAATATGGGTGAGGTCCTGGCAGACGCCGCGGCGTAGCGCGAAGGCTTCTGCCGCCGTGGTGGCGGTTTGGGTCGGATCGGTGTCGAATGTGATTTCGCGATTGAGCATCGTGAGCAGCGTATGCAGCAAAGCCAGCTTGTCGGAGCCCGCTTCCGCAAGCGCGGTCTGCGCCAGGTCGGCGATCGCGCTGTCGGCATGCGTGAGCGCGGTCTCGCGCAGGTAGAGGCTAGCCGGAAATCGCTCGACCGCGCCGCTCACCACGCTTTTAGTGTCCTGCGTTTCCACTTCGCCGTCGACCGCGATGGCCAATTCGGCGAATGGCCCATCGGCGGTGAAGCTATGGATGATGTTGCCGAAGGCGTCTTCGTGTTGATGCAGGTTGCAGTCGCGCGACAGGTCGATGCGCCAGGCGACCACATATTGACCGTCATGATTGCGCGGCGTGAGCCGCAGGATCTGCGTCACCGACGATGGCGGCATCTCGTAGCGATAGGTGGTGGCGTGGGAAATACGGATGCGCATGGGCGGGGAAGACAAACACCGGCGGCGGAGAAGCGCAAGCCGTTGCTTACACCAGGAACTGCTCGGTAATGGCCGCGCCCAGGCGGTTGTTCTCGGTAATGAATTCACCGATAAACTCGTGCAATCCGCGCTGGAAAATCCCGTCCATCCGGCTGTTCTGCAGGCGCGTGCGGATGCCGCGGGCCTGGCGCTGGGCCGGCCCCTGGCGGCCATAGGCACCGGCGACGGCGTCGAGATTGCGCACAATCGCCTCGTAGCAGGACGCGAGCGAGCGCGGCATTTCCTCTTTCAGAATCAGCAAATCGGCAACCAACCACGGTTGAAGACCTTCGCGATAGACCCAGTGATAGGCGGTGAGCGCCGATACCGAGCGCAGGATCGCCGCCCATTGGAAATAATCGAGGGGGCCGCCGACGCGTTCGTTGTCGGGCAGCAGCATGTGATATTTTACGTCGAGAATGCGCGCCGTGTTGTCGGCGCGTTCCATGTAGACGCCCAGCCGCGAGAACCAGTAGGCGTCGTTGCGCAACATCGTGCGGTAGGCTGAGCCGTCGTAACGTAGTGAGCATTCCTGCACCCAGCGCAGGAAGCGGGAAAATTCCTCGCGCGAGGTCGGTCCGTTGCCGTAGCGCTGAAGTTCGAGCCAGCAGCCATTGATGGCGTCCCACATTTCCATGGTGAGTGCGGTGCGCACGCTGCGCGCGTTGCTGCGGGCGAGTTCAAAGCAGGAGCGAATGGAGGAAGAATTTGCCGTCGAGAAAGCAAGGAAGTCGGTGACGTTTTCTTCGTTCGCCTCGTCATATTGCTTGAAGAAGGCGGCGGCGCATCCCGCGGTCGAAACCGCGGATTCCCATTCGTTGGTTTCGCCGACGTAGGCGAGCGGCAGCGCCGATAGCCGCTGGGTGGCGTCGAGAATGCGCGCGAGATATTCGGCGCGCTCGACGTAACGCGAAAGCCAGTAAAGGTTGTCTGCGGTGCGCGAGAGCATTCAGCCGTCCAATACCCAGGTATCTTTCGTGCCGCCGCCCTGGCTTGAGTTGACCACCAGGGAGCCTTCCTTGAGAGCAACACGGGTGAGGCCGCCCGGTACGATCCGCGTTTTGGTGCGGCCCGTGAGCACAAAGGGTCGCAAGTCCACATGTCGCGGCGCCACGCCCTGCTCCACGCATGTCGGGCAGGTGGAGAGCGCCAGTGTCGGCTGCGCGATGAAGTTTTTCGGCGAGGTCTTGAGTTTGGCGCGGAACTGTTCGATCGCCACTTTGCTGGCCGCCGGCCCGATCAACATGCCGTAGCCGCCGGAGCCGTGCACTTCCTTGACAACCAGTTCGTGCAGATGATCCAGAACATAGGCAAGGTGCTCTTCTTCGCGGCAGCGCCAGGTCGGCACGTTTTTCAGCAGCGGCTCTTCGCCGAGATAGAATTTCACGATTTGCGGCATGAAGCTGTAGACGGCCTTGTCGTCGGCAATGCCGGTGCCAACCGCGTTCGCCAGCGTCACATTGCCGGCCTGATAGGTCGACATCAGTCCGGGAACGCCCAGCATCGAGTCAGGACGGAACGTGAGCGGATCGATGAAGTCGTCGTCGACGCGGCGATAGATCACGTCCACGCGCTTGAGCCCTTGCGTGGTGCGCATATAGACGATCTCGTCCTTCACCAGCAGATCGCGGCCCTCGACCAGTTCGACGCCGAGCTTGTCGGCGAGAAACGAATGTTCGTAATAGGCCGAGTTGAAGACGCCCGGCGTAAGCAACACCACGGTCGGATCGCGCGTCGCCGTCACCGGCGCCACCGATTTGAGCGTGGCGAGCAGTTCGTCGGGGTAATTCTCCACCGGTGCGATGCGGTGACGCGAGAACAGTTCCGGAAACAGCCGCATCATGATCTCGCGATTCTCCAGCATGTAGGAGACCCCGGAGGGCGTGCGCGCGTTGTCTTCCAGCACGTAAAATGTTTCGGCATCCACGCGCACGACGTCGATGCCGGCGACATGGACGTAGATGTCGTGCGGCACGCTTTGCCCGCTCATCTCCGGACGAAACGCCGGGTTTCGGAACACCAGGTCGTCGGGCACGTGGCCGGCGTGCAGGATCTCGCGCGCGCTGTAGATGTCCTTGATGAACATGTTGAGCGCCTTGACGCGCTGCATGAGACCCTTTTCCAGAAGGCGCCATTCGTCAGCGGCCATAATGCGCGGTATGACGTCGAAAGGGATCAACCGATCCTGCGCGTCGGCTTCGCCATAGACCGCGAAGGTGATGCCGATCCGGCGGAACAAAAGCTCGGCCTCGCGCCGGCGGTAGTCGAGCACGTCGGGCGGGATTTCCTTGAGCCAGCGCGATAGCTCGCCGTAGGCGGGGCGCACG
>DATATS010000002.1:0-13820 GCA_036268675.1 Pseudolabrys sp. | reverse complement strand
ATGCGGTGTGCAGCTCCTCCGACGAAGGACATGACGCGCTCATGACGGTTTATGAACGACGCTTCAGCCTTCAGGTTGAAACCGCGCTCGCTGAAACCGTGCTGCGCCTCTGGCAGCCAAGCACCGCGTGAAAAAGGCGCCGGCCAGAAGGCGCGCCCAGCACCTTACATGAGGTTCTAGCGTCACGCGGCTTCGGCTTTTAGGTTCACCGCGACGATTTCAAGCTTGGTGAGGTCTGGCTCGGTCATCGACTCTTCGTCAAGCGTCATATTAATAAGAAGCGTGACAGCGCCGTTTAGACTTTGAATGCGTCGCCTGTGACGCCAAGGCGATCATTCCCCCGTTGAAATAGGCCGTCTCAGTTGGCGGCCTTTACCTGTCTGACAAACGCTTTCAGCAAGAAGCGGGAAAACTTGCAGGCGGCGGCTGCCTTGCATTTTGCCCATTACAATTTGGTCAGCCTGCACGGGTCGCTCCGCGTTACCCCGGCTATGGCCGCTGACGTAGCTGATCGGCTATGGTCGCTAGAGGAATTGGTGGAGCGAACGTCATCCTAGGGCTGGCAATGTCGATTTATAATCCCATTCATGACAGACTTCAGCGCAGCAACGCTGCCTCACTCAAATTGTCATTTGTTGAAATCGAACATCTTATCGGACGCCCATTGCCTCAGTCAGCGTATGACCGGGCGGAATGGTGGAGCAACGAAGATTTAGGAACTACTAAGCACGTTCAATGCCGCGCTTGGCAAACTGCTGGCTATAATGCCGAGGTAAATCTAGGCGATAGGACAGTCACCTTCTGGCGGTAAAGGGCAAATTAGGACACTACCAAATCCGAACTGCCAACCGTCAAGTGGATGCCCTGGAACAAGGGAAAGTTGACAGGCGCCGAGCCACCGTTACGGCAGAAACACGTTTGGGCGATCCGGACCAAGCTTCAAATCGAGCAACGAGTCCGTGATCTGGCGCTGTTCAATTTGGCCATCGACAGCAAATTGTGAGGTTGCGACGTTGTCGCTCTTAAGGTCGAGGACATGCTGATGCCATCCACGTGCTCGGGAATCGGCGTCCGAGAAACGTGCACAAAAGCGGACATCGCGGTCAAAGCACGTCATCTTCGATAATGACCGAAGCTGACATGGCCCTTCGCTATATGAGCCGCGCGCCGGACCGGTCGGAAGTAGCTGCAAATGCTGTCGCTCGAAATTAAAGCGGTATTTCAATGATATACGCGTTCGTAGTTTTATTCCGATCGGCGCGCCAATCCGATTCCGCGTAACCTCAGCGCATCGGCACCTTCGGCTTGCCCTTGCCTGGCGCCAGCAAATCCGGCCGATATTTCGCCAGAACAGTGGGGTCGAGTGTGGGGATCAACTGATCCGGCAGGCGATGCCAGACGTCATCCATTCCGAACAGCGGGATGCCGAGATAGCCGCGCATCGTCAGCGTCTGCCCATCGGCGGTCAGCGTCATCTTGGCGTTATAGATTTTGCCGTCGCGCGGATCGAGCACGGTGCCATCGACGTATTCCAACCCCTGCTGCTTCATGCCGCGAATGAACGACAGGCCGAGCACAGGCGCGTTGTGGCGGTCGCCGGTGCAGTTTTCGCAAACGCGATGGGGCGGCTCGCCCGGCCTTGGAAACACCCGGACGATTGCGGCCTCGTAAGTTTCGTCCGTGTCCTGAACGAAAAGAAACCAGCTGACGGGCTTTCCGTCGCTTTGTTTTTCCCACAGGCCGGCAACGGTGGGCTGGCTGCCGGCATAGGGCCGCGTCGTTTGCGCGTGCGATGGCGGGGCGGCCAGCGCCGAAATCGCGATCAGTAACAGCGCCGCCAGTCTTGCGTTCATCTCGTCTCCCGATGGCTGTCCGGCAGAATTCGTGCTTTACTGGCTTGAAAACATGGCCGATTCACGGACCGGCAGTGAATTTTTCATGCCGGCGAAGGGTTGCCTGGAAGGCTCGGCTGGGGAGGGGCTGGACGTGAAGGCCAATGCAAGCGCTGCCCTCAGCAATATGCGCGCCGTGGTCATTGTCATCGTGGTCGCGTTTCACTCCGCGCTCGCCTACCTCACCTCCGCTCCGGCCACAACCGCGCCTTTCGATCAAACGCCTTATCTCTGGCAAGCGTTCCCCATCCTCGATCCGCAGCGCTGGCTTGGCTTCGACCTGTTCTGCATCTGGCAGGACTTGAGCCTGATGTCGTTGATGTTTTTCCTGTCCGGCGTGCTCGCCGCCGGCAGTCTGAGGCGCAAGGGAAGCAAGACCTATGCGCTCGATCGCCTGTGGCGCATCGGTTTTCCGTTCGCCATGGCGTGCATCTTTCTGAGCCCGATCTCGTTCTACCCTGCCTATCTGGTACGCAGTCCCGATCCGAGCCTGCTCGGATTCTGGAGGCAGTGGATATCGCTGCCCTTCGTGCCGAGCGGCCCGCAATGGTTCCTGTGGCAGCTTTTGGCCGCGAACCTGCTCGGCGCGGGCCTCTATGCCATCTGGCCCGCGATGATCGAGCGGCTGTCGCGGATCGCGGCCTGGGTCGGCGACGCGCCGCTGAAATTCATTGCGCTGCTCGTTGCGGCTTCGGCGCTCGCCTATATCCCGCTCGCCTATGTTTTTTCGCCCTGGAACTGGGACGCCATCGGGCCGTTCTCCATGCAGCTCTGCCGGCCGGCGCATTATGTCGTCTATTTTTTCGCCGGGCTCACGCTCGGCAGCTATGGACTCGATCGCGGTCTGCTCGCTTGCGACGGCCGGCTGGCGCGTCACTGGTGGGCGTGGCTCGTTGCGGCGCTCGCCGCCGCCGGCGCGTGGCTGGGGATGATGTGGCTGACGCAGCCGGTGTGGAGCGCGGCATCGCCAGCCATTTTGATTGCCGCCAGCTTTAGCTATCCCGTCGCCTGCGCGTGCGGCGGACTGACGCTGCTGGCGATTTTTCTGCGCTACGGCGGCGGCATCCGGCTGGCGCTGCTCGATAGCTTGTCGGCGACCGCCTACAGCATATATCTCCTGCACTATCCATTCGTGGTGTGGCTGCAATATGCTTTGCTCGACAGCAATCTTATCGCGCCGGCAAAGGCCGCCATCGTGCTGGCCGGTTCGCTGAGCATGAGTTGGCTGATCAGCGTCGGGTTCAGCCGCGTGGCGGCAGGCTCGAACGTCGTTGCAGCCAGGCGCGCGGCATCCTCGCCGACGCGTTGACGCGATCGTTCGGACGGAAACGACATGCCGCTGAAATTCACGCTCGCGTCGCGCAATCTCTTCCACGACCGCCTGCGATTTGTCGCCACCACGGTGGGTATCGTGTTTTCGGTCGTGCTGGTGATGGTGCAAATGGGCCTTTATCTCGGCTTCGGACGCATGGTCACCACCATGATCGACCATGCGTCGACCGATCTGTGGGTCGTGCGCAAGGGCACCAAATGTTTCGAAGATCCTTCGCTGCTCGACATCAAAAAAGGTCGCGACATCGTCAACAATCCGGATGTCACCGAGGCGGTGCCGATGGTGATCGGCTTTTCCGATTGGAAATTGCCGAGCGGCGAGCTGACGCCGGTTTTTATCGTCGGCTCGGATCTCGAGCGCCACAGCCTCGATCCGTGGAACGTCGTGGCGGGTTCGATCAAATCGCTCATCGGCCATGACGACGTGGCGGTCGACCGCACGTACAAGGACCGGCTCGGCGTCTCGAAGGTCGGCGACAAGGCCGAGATTCGCAGCAAGACCGTTCACGTCGGAGCGTTCACGGACGGCATTCGCTCGTTCACGACCACGCCCTATGTCTTTGTCGATCTGAGCCGCGCCCGCGCCTATACCGGCGTGCCGCGCGACAAGGCCAGCTATTTCCTGGTCAAGCTCAAGCCGGGTGCGAATGCGGAAACCGTCCGCAAGAGTCTGCAAGCGTCCTTGTCCGACGTCGAGGTGCTCACGCCTGCCCAGTTCAGCGATCGCAGCCATGACTTCTGGCTGTTCGGAACGGGCGCAGGCGCTGCGCTGTTGGCCGGCGCGTTGCTCGGCATCATTGTCGGCACGGTCATCGTGGTGCAGACGCTTTATTCCAGCACCAAGGACCACCTCGATGAATTCGCCACGCTGCGGGCCATCGGCTCGTCGAACCGCTACATCTATCGTGTCATCATCTATCAGGCGCTGATCAACGCGGTGGTCGGCTTCTGCTTTGCTTCGCTGATCGGCTACGGCGTGGTGGCGCTCACGACCAAAGGCGCGTTGCCGGTCGTGATCACGCCGGCGCTGATGGCCGCGGTGTTCGCGCTCACCGTCGTCATGTGCGTCGCCGCGGCGTTCGCCGCCATCATGCGCGTCGTGCGCATCGATCCGGTCATGGTGTTCACGCGATGAGTGATGTGCTGATCGAGGCAACCGGCGTCGGAAAAGTGCTCGGCCGTGGCGCCGGCGAGGTGCAAGCGCTCAAGGACATCAACCTTGCCTTGAGCGGCGGCGAGTTGACGGTGCTGATGGGGCCGTCCGGCAGCGGCAAGACCACGCTGCTGTCGGTGCTGGGATGCATGCTGACGCCGACGACGGGCACGGTGATGGTGTGCGGGTTCTCGACCGAAGGCGCCGACGCCGAAAAGCTCGCTAAATTGCGGCGCGATCACGTCGGCTTCGTCTTCCAGCAATACCACCTGTTCCCGACCATGACCGCCGCTGAGAACGTCCAGCTTGCGCTCGACGTGCGTGGCGTCCGCGGAAAGACAGCGCGCAGCAGAGCTCGCGAGGCGCTGCGCAAAGTCGGTCTCGAACACAAGATCAAATCCTATCCGGGCGAATTGAGCGGCGGCGAGCAACAGCGGGTTGCGATTGCGCGCGCGATCGTGTCCGACCCATCCGTCATTCTCACCGATGAGCCGACCGCCGCGCTCGATGGCGAAAACGGACAAGCCATCATGCGCATCCTGGCGTCGATCGCCGGTCAATCCGACCGCAGCGTGCTGGTGGTGACGCATGACCCGCGGCTCTTGGCCTTTGCCGACCGCATCGTCCACATCGAAGATGGCAGTCTCGCGCGCGAGGAGGCCGGCAAGGCAGGCGTGGCAAAATCGCTGTCGGCTGCCGTCAAGCGCGGCGATTTTTCCAAGCCGGACGGCTCGCGACGCGAGCGCGGAGGGGCTGCGAATCCGGAGTAGCGCACGCCACCCGGCAATATCAGCGATCGATCGTAATCTCGTCAGAAAGCGCGCGCGACACGCAAATCATGATGGTGTCGGAGCGTTCGTGCTCGGCAAGCACCAGATCGCGATGATCGGCAACGCCTGTAAGCATCTTGGTGCGGCAGGTGCCGCAGGTGCCGGTCTCGCACGAACTCGGCACCTCGAGACCTTGATCGCGCAGCACTTCGAGGATGGTCTTGGTCGTCGGCACCTCAAGAACCTTGCCGGAGCGCGCCAGCTTCACCTTGAACGGCTTGTCGTCGGCCTTGTGCGTCTCGGCTTCGCTGAAGGCCTCAAAATGCACCGCGGTCGGCGACCAGTGATCGGTCATCAGCCGCACCGCTTCCATCAGCGGTCGCGGACCGCAGCAGTAAAGATGCTCGCGGTTCTTGCGCTCGGCGAGGATCGGTTTCAGGTCGAGCGAGCAGGACGGGTCGCCCTGATCGTAATGAATGGTCACTTTGCCAGCGAATTCCGGCCCGCTCAATTCGTCGCGAAAGGCCGTGGTCTCCGGCGAACGCGAGCAATAATAAAGCCGGAAGCGTTTGCCCTGCGCCAGCACCTCGCGGATCATTGCCATCATCGGTGTGATGCCGATGCCGCCGGCGATGAACAGGAAATCCTGCGCGCGCTGCGGCAGGCCGAAATCGTTGATCGGCGCCGTCGTCATCAGCTCGTCGCCGGCCTTCACCGCGTCGATCAGGTTGATCGAGCCGCCGCGTCCGCTGGCTTCGCGCTTGATGGCGACCAGATAACGGTCGCGCTCTGCGGGATCGTTGCACAGCGAATATTTGCGCAGCAGGCCGTTGGGCGTGCGGATCGCGATATGCGCGCCGGCCGTGAATGCGGGCAGCTCCTTGCCGCCGGCGTCGCGGAATTCCAGCAGATTGATGCCGTCTGCGATTCTGTCGTTGCGCGTCACCCGCAGCCGCATGAGCTGCGGTTGGTCACTTGAACTCATCTTGTCTCCGATTGGACGTGAGGCTGAAAAATGGCGGCTGACGGCGCCTGCAGCAAGCGAAATTTGTTTCCGTAGGGCTGCCGGCGCGGTTTGGTACTAGATTTGGCGGATCGAGGCAAAATCGAAATGAGAGTCCTTCGGATTCTCGCCGATGCGAACCGTGGTGTCGCTGATGAAATGATAGGGCGGTACCGGCAGGTTATAGGGCGCCGGCACGCCGCTATAGACGCGCCCGGCCAGGTCGTATTTCGAGCCGTGACAGGGGCAGAAATATCCACCGGGCCAATTTGCGGTCGGTTGGGTCGCGTTGGCCTGCGGGAAGAACTTCGGGATGCAGCCGAGATGGGTGCAGATGCCGACCAGCACGCCGTATTCGGGCTGGATCGAACGGTGCCAGTTCTTGGCGTAATCCGGCTGCTGCATCTCATCCGATTGCGGGTCGGACAGCCGGCCGATGACGCCGGGCGACTGTAGCGATTTGAGCACCCGGTCGGTGCGGCGCGTCACGAAGATCGGCCGGTTGCGCCAGCGCACCACTGCCTGCTGGCCGGGCGAGAGCTTGCTCACGTCGAACTCGACCGGCCCGCCGGCGGCAAGCGTGGCCGCATCCGGGTTCATCTGATCGATCAGCGGGATCAAGCTTGCCGCCGCGCCGACGGCTCCAACCGTCGCGGTCGCGATATAGAGGAAATCCCGGCGCGTTCCGCCGGAAACAGTATGCGATGCTGGAGGTGAAGAATCGGGCATGTCGTAACCGCTCTGTGGTCGTCGCCCCGACGGCCGCGGATCGGCGGCACTCATAGACATATATCATCGTAACGCGCGGGCTGCACGATGGTTCACGTGGCCGCCGCCGCTTTTTGTGTTGCGCGATTCGTCGCGGTGTCAGCGCGTCCCCGAGCCGGCGCGGCTGACCGGCAGCGGCACGGCCTCCGCCACCGGCGCGCCGCCATCCATGGTGAGCGCCGCGTAGGCGTCGGCAAGCCCTGCGCCGAACAGGTCGTCGCGGCCTTTCGCCCCGAGGTCCCTGGCGGTGGCGAGCAGAATGGCGCGCAGCCGGTCGGGGGTGAGGCCCGGCTCGTGCTGGATCATCAGCGCGGCGATGCCGCTCACTTCGGCCGCCGAATAGGAGGTGCCGGAGCCGACCTCATAGGCGCCGTCGGGAATGGCGACGAGAATGTGCGTGCCGGGCGCGGCCAGCGCGACATAGCGGCCGCGATTGGACATCGGGAAAAGTTTGTTGTCGGCGTCGGTCGCGGTCACCGCAATCACGTTCGGATCGGCGGCCGGATAAAGCGGCGGCGACTTCGGTCCGGCATTGCCGGCGGCGGCGATCAGCACGATATTTTTCCGGTGCGCGGCGGCGAGGCTGCGATGGATCGCCGGATCGTTCGGTCCGGCAAAGCTCATATTGATGATGCGCGCGCGATTGGCGGCGGCCCAGTCGAGGGCTTTCAAGATGTTGAAGGTGCTGCCTTCAGCCGTCGTGCCCTTGGGATCGAAGGCGCGCACCGCCAGGATGCTCGCATGCGGCGCCGCGCCAGTCAGCTTGCCGTGCGCCGCGATCAAACCCGCAATGGCGGTGCCGTGATTGTCCGGCCTGAAGGCTTCCGTCAGCGTATCGAATTTGGCCGCGATTGCGCCGGCGAGTTCGGGATGCCCGGCATCGACGCCGGAGTCGATCACCGCCACGCGCACGTTGTCGCCCATCGCGATGGCGTGCGCCTGCGGCAGATGGAGCTTCGCCAGCAGATATTGCTCGTCGCCGTTGCCGGCCGTTGCGCCGGCGCCGCTTTGGCGCGTGGTGAAGAGGTAATTGGGCTGCGCGGACGCGACAATGCCGTCGGTTTCGAGCGCGCGCACGACGGTTGTCACCGAGCGGCGATCGGGGATGCGCCAGCGGAAGACCGTGGTGTTGGCGAGCGGCGAGGTCCGGGATTCGATGCGGGTCAGGTTGAAGCGGCGTTGCAGCGCGTTGATCTGCTGCGGCGTCACGCTGTTCGACACTTCGATGACGACCTCGTCCGGCACCATCCGCCGCTCATTAGCGGGTGGCGCGCCGCTTGGATTGCGCCGCGCGGTGTTTCGCGGCGGCCGGCGTGGATTTTGCGGCCCGCCGCCATCGACATAGGGGCCGTCGCTCTGGACGGAGGGTCCGCCGCGCGGCGGAACCAATTGTGGGATCGCCGAGATGATGCCAGGCAGCACCGAGCCCCAGCCGCCGCGATAGCCGCCATCGTCGTCGCCGCCGCGCATGGGCGCAGACGGCCTGCTGGCGCTGACGCTCGGCGTGGCGCCGCGGCTGTATTTGCCTTGCGCGCTGGCGCCGCCCGCCAGTGCGGCGGTGAGCGCTGCGGTCATCATGCAGCAAAGCAGCGTATGACGATGTGCGCCCATCTCAAAAGCTCCGAAACGGTCGAACTGCTCGCCCGGCCGCCTTACTTGGCCGTGGCGATGAAGCCGACGAGCTTGTTCTCCTGCAACTTCTTGACGATGGCGTTGAGGTCCGCCTTCGGCAGTTCGGTTTCGGCGACCCGCACCCGGTAAAGCCCGCCGGGGACCGGTCCGGCCACGATCGAGAACTTGTTGCTTTCGAGGAAGCGGTTGATGTCGTCGACGCTTGCCTGCGGCGCGAAGCGAATGAGCGTGAAGGCACCGACGCCGGGCGCGGTCGACGGCGCGGACGCGGTTTCGTAACCGGCGCCGCCGTGTTCGTTGAGGACGATGCCGCCGATCACGCCTGCCTGAAGGACGATGGCGAGAACCGCGGCGCTCGCCGCATAAGCCAGTGTGCGCGGCGACAGGCCGGCAAAAAACTCAGCGATGCGCATGCCGATATTGAACGAGGCTTTCGGTGCGCGCGCGGGTTCGGCGTCGATCTTGGCGAACAGCGCCTCCATGGCGCGCGCGGACGGCGCGCCCAGCGTCTCGTTGAGGTGGATGGTGTCGGCAAATTCCTCGCGCACCATTTCGTAGCGGCGGGCGAGTTCGGGATCGCGGGCGAGCGCTTCTTCCACGCGTTGAGCATCGCGACGGCTCAAGGTGCCGGCCGCCAGCCAGGGCAGCAGGTCCTCGATCTCGTTGCGTCCGTGCGCTTGCTCGTTCGTCGTGTTCATGGCCAACCTCGATCGACTCCTTGCTCCTTGAGGAGCTCCGATAATTTCTTGCGCGCGTAGAACATGCGCGTCTTCACCGTCGCTTGCGGGATTCCGACGATCTCGGCCACTTCCTCCACGGACTTCTCGTGGTAGTAGACCAGATCGACAATCTCCCGGTGTTCGGCCGACAGCCCGCTCAGGCATTTCCGCAGGACCGAAGCCTTGTCCTTCTTCGCCAGAGCGGTTTCAGGATCGTCCGCTTGATCCTCGATGCGCTCCGCCGTCTGCTCGTCCAGTTCTTCCTCCGGCCGGCGCCTTAATGCCGACAGGGCTTTGAAACGCGCGATACTCAACATCCAGGTCGAGACCGCCGAGCGGCCCTCGAATTTTCCGGCTTGCCGCCAGATGTCGAGGAAGACTTCGCTGATCAAATCCTCGGCCGTCGCTTCGTTGCGCACCAGACGCAATACGAACCGGTAGACCCGTACATGATGCCGCGCGAACAGCACCTGCATGGCGAGCCGGTCACCGCTTGCGATCCGTGCGATCAGAACGTCATCGGTCGTCGTTTGCATCGCTAACTGATCGGCTCGTGAATGGGTCGCCGGCGGCGGCCGCTAGGTTCAAGCAAAATCAAAGAAATTTGCGCTTATCCGCCTGGCCAAGATGGCGAATAGGGCTAGGTTGCCCTGTTCCGGTTCCACTCGGCAAGCCAAACCGGGCCGGGAAGCGGATTTTTCGATTTTTCCCGTTTGAATCCAGTGTTGCCGCCCGATCCGGCGCCACAGGCCTTAATTTTTTGTCCGCGGCCCGTGAACCTCGCGGCGGGACCGCACGACCCAAGGCTATCGCAGGATGTGACAGGCACATCCGCCAACCTGGAGAGACCGTCATGATCCGCAAATTCGCACTCGCCCTCGGCACCACAGCCATCCTGGCCGCCACCGCGCTCACCCCGACCGTCGCCTCTGCCCATTGGCATCACCACGGCTACGGCTGGGGCCACGGATACGGCTACGGCTACGGCCCGGTGGTCGTGGTTGACTCCCCGGCCTGCTACTACACCAAGCAGAAGGTCTATTACGGCGGCCACCGGCACTGGAAGACCATTCAGGTTTGCAACTGAGCCGACCGTATCGTCGACATCGATAACCCCGGCTTCGCCAGACGAGGCCGGGGTTTTCGTTTTGCGTCGCCCGCAGATTTCATAAAATTTGCTAGGCTTGCGCGCATGCTCGAAGGCTTCACCCGCAGCGAGATCAAGACCTCAGGCGCCCGCATCGTCACCGTCACCGGTGGCAGTGGTCCGCCGGTGCTGCTGATGCACGGCAATCCGTTCAATCATCTGTCGTGGCTGAAGGTCGCGCCCACGCTGGCGCGTGACTTCACCGTGGTCGCTACCGACTTGCGCGGCTACGGCGACTCGGAAAAGCCGCCCGGCGGCGACGACCATTCCGGCTATTCGTTCCGCGCGATGGCGCAGGACCAGATTGAAGTGATGGCGGCGCTCGGCTTCGATCGGTTCATGGCCGCCGGCCACGACCGCGGCGCGCGCGTGCTGCACCGCATGTGCCTCGATCATCCCGCGACAGTGCAACGCGCGGCGATCCTCGACATCATTCCGCAGCATTACCTCTACAACAACATCAACAAGCAATGGGCGACGTTTTCCTGGCATTGGTTCTTCAACATCCAGCCTTTCGACATGCCGGAACGCATGATGGGCGCCGATCCGGACTGGTTCATCGAAAAGAAACTGGCCAAGACCAAGCAGGGCCTGTCGTTCTTCGACAAGGACGCGCTCGCCGAATTCAAACGCTGTTTCCGCAATCCTGAGACCATCCACGCCATCTGCGAGGACTACCGCGCCGCCGCCGGCATCGACCTTGCGATGGACGCGGAGGACTTGGCGGCCGGCCGCAAAATCGAATGCCCGGTCCTGCTGTTATGGGGCGCGACCGGCGGCGTCGGCCGCAACCGCGATCCGGCCCCGGCCGAAATCTGGCAGAGCTACGCCGCCAATATCGCCGGCGCGCAGGCGCTGTCGTGCGGGCACTATCTCACCGACGAAGCGCCGGGCGAGACGACGGTTGCGCTGCAAAGGTTCTTTTCGGCGGCGCTTTGAGGGTGCCGATTCATCGCGATCCGGAAAATTCGACGGTGGGTTCTGCGCGTCCCCTCGCGCGCCGGATCGAGTTCTGCTACTGGGTCGCCTCGGTTGCGTCCTGGAGGAAGAATGCTCAATCGGTTGCGCGCGGTGGCGCGATTTTTTCAGGTCACGATCGGCTGGCATCGCATCGGCGTATTGCTCAGCCTCGCCATCATCGCGGTGGCGCTGGTGGTGCTGTTCCATAGCCTGCGCGGCCTTGACGTTGGCCAGGTGATCGCGGCGCTCAAGGCGACCGAGCGGCGCAATATCGTGGCCGCCGGACTGTTCGTTGCCGCGGCCTATTTCAGCTTGACGTTCTACGACTGGTTCGCGCTGCGCACGATCGGGCGCAACGACATTCCTTACCGCATCGCCATGCTCGGCGCCTTCACCAGCTATGCGGTCGGCCATAATGTCGGCGCTACAGTGTTCACCGGCGGGGCGGTGCGCTATCGCATCTATTCCGCGCACGGACTCAACGCCATCGAGGTCGCCAAGATCTGCTTCATCGCGGGCCTCACATTCTGGCTCGGCAACGCGACGGTACTCGGCCTGAGCGTCGCATTCGAGCCGCAGGCGGCGGGACCGATCGATCAGCTTCCAGACTGGCTCAACCGTGGCATCGCGATCGCCATTCTGTGCGTGCTGATTTCCTATGTCGGCTGGGTATGGAGCGCGTCGCGTGCGATCGGCCGGCACGGATGGCAGGTCCGACTTCCGTCGGGGCCGTCCACGTTGCTTCAAATTTGTATTGGGCTGCTCGATCTCGGATGCTGCACGCTGGCCATGTATATGCTGCTGCCCCAAGGCCCGCATATCGGCTTCGTTACACTGACGGTGGTCTTCGTTTCGGCAACTTTGCTGGGATTTGCGAGCCACGCGCCCGGCGGCCTTGGTGTGTTCGACGCCGCCATGCTGGTCGCGTTGTGGCAATTCGAGAAGGAAGACATCGTCGCCGGCTTGCTGCTGTTCCGGCTCCTTTATTACATCACGCCGTTTATAATCGCGCTGACCATTTTGGGCGTACGCGAGATTGTGCTCAGCGCGCGCAAGGCGCAAACTCGTGCGAACCCGGAAGCGGTGTCGGCGGCAGCGCCGTTGCGCAGCGAACTCGACAAGAAGCCGAAAAAATCCGGCTCCAAGTGATCATGGCGGGCGACGACAACAGCGTGCAGTTCTCGCGCGGCGCGGCGCGGCCGAGCCGTTTGCGCGAAGCCTGGCTTGCGCTCATCGGGCGGCTCGGCGTGGACGCGAACGCCACGCTGGCCGTGGTGCCGGGTGGGCGCGGTCTTGCCGTTCCGCAGAGCCAGTTGATCGAAGCGCTGATCGGCGGCTTGCCGAACCCCGCCATCGTGCTCGATCGCGGCGGTCGCGTGATTGCCTTCAACGAAGCGGCCGCAACGATTGCGCCGTCGCTGCGGCGCGGCGAGCCGGCCTTGATCACCTTGCGCATGCCGGAACTGGTCGAGGCGATCCGTCGCGCCGCCGCCGGGCGCGCCACCCAGCGGGTCGAATTTTTCGAGCGTGTGCCGCTCGACCGCTGGTTCGAGGCCTTCGTCACGCCGGTCAAACTGCCGGGCGCCGACGTGCCGTCTGACATTTTATTGATGACGTTCAACGACCTCACGCCGCTGCGCCGGGTCGAGGAAATGCGCGCCGACTTCATTGCCAATGCCAGCCACGAGCTGCGCACCCCGCTCGCCGCCTTGCTCGGCTTCGTCGAGACCTTGCAGGGGCCCGCCAAGGCCGATCCGGTCGCACGCGAGAAATTCCTTGCCATCATGCAGGGCCAAGCCACCCGCATGGCGCGGTTGATCGACGATCTGCTGTCGCTGTCGCGCATCGAACTCAACGCCCATCTCCAGCCGAGCACGCCGGCGGATCTCGCCCCGATCGTGCGTCAGGTGGCGGATGGCTTGCAGACCTTGGCGCGCGACCGCGACGTGGCGATCAAGCTCGCCGTGCCGGGCGAGGCGATGATCGTAGCCGGCGACCGCGACGAATTGATCCGTGCGCTGGAGAACCTCGTCGAGAACGCGCTCAAATACGGCGCTGCTGGCAAGCGTGTCGATATCACGCTCAGCCGCGCGCAGACCCGCGCCGGAGATCCGGAGGCGCGCCTGAGCGTGCGCGACTACGGTCCCGGCATCGCGCCGGAGCATTTACCGCGGCTGACCGAGCGGTTCTATCGGGTGGACGTCGCCGACAGCCGCGCGCAAGGCGGAACCGGATTGGGTCTCGCACTGGTCAAGCATGTGCTCAACCGGCACGGCGGCAGGCTGTCGATCGAGAGCACGCCGGGTGAGGGCGCAGCCTTCACGATGCATTTGCCGCTGCCCACCGGCGATTCTGCGACGAATACGGAAATTCCATAAAAATCATTGGCTTACGCTGTCATGTGACTGTCACCCAACCTTTATAGAACGGTGACATGCGACGCC
>DATATS010000001.1:0-4801 GCA_036268675.1 Pseudolabrys sp. | reverse complement strand
CAGCAGCACGACCGCGGTCATCTGCAAAGTGAGCGAGAGATAAATGACTCGCATGACCGCATGCAGTGCCGGCCAGTGCTGCATGACCGCAAGCAGCGCGCGCCAGTTGAACCCGAGCGCGTGGTCCATGGCGTCGAAGGCCGCGTCCTGCAACGGCAAGGCGACGGCCGCGGCGACATACGACAGCGGCGCGCCGACCGCTGCGAAGGCCATCAGTTGCGCTGTGCTGGCGAGCGCGAAGGCGAGCTTGGGGTCGTTGCGGCTATGCGCATAGTAGCGAGCGGCGAGCACCAGCAAGAGGCTGGCTCCGGCCGGGGCGGCGTAAGAGCGCCACACCAGCGTGAAGCCGCCGAAGGCGAGCGCCGTCAATTCGATGACGGCGACGGCGGCAATGAGCGCCCAGATGATGCCGTCCAGCCGGCGTAATGCAGGTGCAAGTGAATTCATGCGGCCAGCGTTAGCAAAGCCGGGTTGCCCGGCCGTTAATCCGGCTCGGGCCGCGCCGGAAGCCCTGTGCCACGGGCCGTCCGGCGGGCGACCAACCGATTGCCGGAACCGATGGGACCTATCGATTTTCTTCAACCGATAGGGTCTTGCTGGACTCGGAAGCTGGCATTACGACAGTGCGCCGCGCTCAGGTCGCGGCATGGATCGGAGACACGTCGATGGCCTTCCTCGCGGACCAGCTCAAGCGCATCAAGCCGTCGCCGACCATCGCGGTGACGGATAAAGCGCGCGCGCTGAAGGCGGCGGGCCGCAACGTCATCGGTCTCGGCGCCGGCGAGCCGGATTTCGACACGCCCGACAACATCAAGGACGCGGCGATCCGCGCGATCAAGGAAGGTCGCGCCGCCAAGTACACCAATGTCGACGGCATCGCCGAGCTGAAGGACGCCGTCGTCAAGAAATTCAAGCGCGACAACGAGCTGACCTACAAGCCGTCGCAGATCACGGTCGGCACCGGCGGCAAGCAGGTGCTCTACAACGCGTTCATGGCGACGCTGAACCCGGGCGACGAGGTAATCATCCCGGCACCGTTCTGGGTGAGCTATCCCGACATGGTGCTGCTCGCGGGCGGCACGCCAGTCACCGTCGAATGCACGATGGCGAGCGGCTTCAAGATGACCGCCGCGCAGCTCGAAAAGGCGATCACGCCGAAGACAAAGTGGTTTCTGCTCAACTCGCCGTCGAACCCGACCGGCGCCGCCTATACGCGCGCCGAGTTGAAGGCGCTCACCGACGTTCTGGTCAAGCACCCGCAAGTGCATGTGATGACCGACGACATGTATGAGCACCTCACCTACGACGACTTCGCGTTCACGACGCCGGCGCAGGTCGAGCCGACCCTCTATGACCGTACGCTGACGATCAACGGCATGTCGAAGGCCTATTGCATGACCGGCTGGCGCATTGGATACGCCGGCGGGCCGGAGCCGCTCATCAAGGCGATGGGGATGATCCAGTCGCAGTCGACGTCGAACCCGTCGGCGGTGTCGCAGTGGGCGTCGGTCGAGGCGCTCAACGGGCCGCAGGATTTCATCCCGAAGCACAACAAGATCTTCAAGGAACGGCGCGATCTGGTCGTGTCGATGCTGAACCAGGCGAGCGGCCTCAAGTGCCCGTCGCCGGAAGGCGCGTTCTACGTCTATCCGTCCTGCGCCGGCGCCATCGGCAAGACGACGACCAGCGGCAAGAAGCTCGCGAACGACGAGGATTTCGTCACCGAATTGCTGGAAGCCGAGGGCGTGGCGGTGGTGCAGGGCACGGCCTTCGGGCTCGGTCCCGCGTTCCGCATTTCCTACGCGACCAAGACCGAGGACCTGGAAGAAGCCTGCCGGCGCATTCAGCGGTTCTGCGGGAATTTGAAGTAGATATTCCGCCGAAGAAGCAAATCGCGCGCGAGTTCGCTAATCTGCGCGCATGATTCTCCGCGCCGCCGCGATCCTTGTTTTTATCGTCAATCTTGTCGCCCCCGCCGTAGCGCTCGAACGCGTGACGGTAACCACCCAGCCGCTGGCGGCGAACGGCGCACTGTTCCTGGCCGCGACGCGCGGCTACTTCACGGCGGAAGGCCTCGACGTCGATCTGCGCGCCTTGACCAATCCGCGCGCGGTGGTCGAGGCGGTCGCCGCCGGCAGCAGCGATTTCGGGCTGACCGATCTGACCCCGGCCGCATTCAACCTCGCGGGGCAGGGCGCGATCAAACTGATCGCCGCGCAGGTGCGTGAAAAGCGCGACTACGAAGGCAATGACGTCGTTGCTTCCAACGCGGCCTATGCGCACGGCCTGCACAAGTTCGCTGATCTCGCCGGCAGGCCGATCGCGCTCCGCGATGTCGGATCTTCGTTCAATTACCAGCTCGGGCAGATCGCGCGCGCCGCCGGCTTCGATCTTGCGAGCATCACCCTTAAATCGATCTACTCCTACGACGACATGGCGCGCGCGGTTGCCAGCGGTGACGTCGATGCCGCGATCATGCCGGCGCAGTATGCGCGCGAATTGCTGGTGACGAGCCAGGCCAAGCTGGTCGGCTGGTGCTCGCAAATCGGCGAGCCCCAATTGGGCGCGCTGTTCACGTCGAGCAAGACCATCGGGAGCGACCGCGCCTTGGTGGAGAAATTCGTGCGTGCCTATGCGCGCGGCGCTGCCGACTATGCCGCGGCGCTTTTGCGCCACGACCGCTACAGCAAGCGCGTGTCCGACGAGGTGTCGGCGGCGGCAGCGCGCGCAATCGCTGCTTACGTCTATCCCGGCAGTACCGCCGGCATCGGCCTTGTCGAGGCTAATGCTTATGACATGGACGCGCATGCGCGTATCGACGCCGCCGACATCGCGCGTCAGGTCGAATGGTACAAGGCGCAAGGGTTGATCGATAAAGACGTCGATGCCCAGGCGATCGTGGACCCGAGTTTCGTAAAGTGACCGCGCAATCCGCCCTTGCCAGTCCGGCCCTCACCTGAAACGATACGCCTCTTAGGGCCGGGTATCTGGTCCGACCTCCCGGCCGGTAAGGGAGGAGCTTATGGAACAGAATGGCGCGGGTCCTCATTCCATAAGAAAATCGGGTCCCCGGTGCATCGCGCTGGTGGGCCCATTCCAGAGCGGCAAGACCACATTGCTGGAAGCGATCCTCGCGCGCACTGGCGCGATCCAGCGCCAGGGTACCGTCGAGGCCGGCAGCACCGTGGGCGACGCCAGCAAGGAAGCCCGCCATCACAAGATGAGCGTCGAGGCGTCGATCGCCACCGCCAGTTTCATGGGCGACAATTACACCTTCATCGATTGCCCCGGCTCGATCGAATTCATCCATGACATGCGCGCCGTGCTGCCGGCGGTGGACGCCGCGGTCGTGGTCTGCGAGGCCGACGAGAAGAAAGTGCCGCAGCTGCAATTGATCCTGCGCGAACTGGAAGACCTCGGCATTCCGCATTTCCTGTTCCTCAACAAGATCGACAAGGCCGACAAGCGCGTGCGCGAGACGCTGAAAATATTGCAGCCGGCCACGCGCGTGCCGCTGCTGCTGCGGCAAATTCCAATCTGGCATGGCGACATCATCTCCGGCTTCGTCGATCTCGCGCTCGAGCGCGCCTTTGTCTACAAGGAGCACGCGCCATCCGAAGTGATCGACCTCAAGGACGAGGACGCCGACCGCAAGAAGGAAGCGCGCTTCACGATGCTGGAGACGCTGGCCGATCACGACGACCGGCTGATGGAGCAATTGCTCGAGGACATCGAGCCGCCGCGCGACAAGGTGTTCGACGATCTCGCCAAGGAATTGCAGGAGCGGCAGGTTTGTCCGGTGCTGATCGGCGCGGCCACGCGTTCGAACGGCGTGTTGCGCCTGCTCAAGGCGCTGCGCCATGAATCGAGCGGCATCGAGGAAACCGCCGCGCGGCTGGGGGTGAAAGCCGGCGCCGACGCGGTGGCGCTGGTGCTCAAGACGTTCCACACCGCGCATGGCGGCAAGATGTCGGTCGCCCGCCTGCTCACCGGCACGGCCGGCGACGGCACGACGTTCCTGACGCCCGAGACCGAGGCCGGCCGCGTGTCCGGCGTGTTCAAGGTGATGGGACAGCATTTCGAAAAGCGCGCGCAGGCAACCGCGGGCGAGACTGTCGCCCTCGGCAAGCTCGACCATGCGCGGACCGGCGACACGCTCACCGCCGGCAAGAGCGCGCACGCGCCGCTGATCGCGCTCAAGCCCTATTCGCCGGTGCTCGCCAGCGCGGTGCAGGCCAGGGAACGCAAGGACGACGTCAAGCTCGGCGCCGCTTTCACCAAGCTCACCGACGAGGATCCCTCGCTGACGGTCGTGCACAATGCCGAAAGCCACGAGGTGGTGATCTGGGGCCAGGGCGAGATGCACCTGCGCGTCGCGGCCGAACGGCTGGGTGAGCGTTACGCGGTGCCGGTGTCCACGCATCCGCCCGCGGTCGGCTACCGCGAGACCATCCGCAAGCCGGTCACCATGCGCGGCCGCCACAAGAAGCAGTCAGGCGGTCACGGCCAGTTCGGCGACGTGGTGCTGGAGATCAGGCCGCTGCCGCGCTCGTCCGGCTTCAAGTTCGAGGACAAGATCACCGGCGGCGTGGTGCCGCGCAATTACATCCCGGCGGTCGAGGAGGGCGTCGTCGACGCGCTCAAGCACGGGCCGCTCGGTTTCCCGGTGGTCGATATCGCGGTGGCGCTGATCGACGGCTCGTATCACACGGTGGATTCCTCCGACATGGCGTTCCGCACCGCCGGCCGCATCGGCATCGTGGAAGGACTGCCGCAGTGCCAGCCGGTGCTGCTGGAGCCG